>DAOQNB010000001.1:0-69598 GCA_035335845.1 Acidobacteriota bacterium
CACTCAAGGGTTGTGTTGCCTGAGGATAAGGATTGGGCGGCGCCAACGGTTGGGTTCCATAATTCTGAGGTGGGGCCAACGGCGCGGTGCCATAAAACGGAGACGTCATCGGAGGACGCATGGCAGCAGCCAGAATCCGGTTTTTCAAGGTTTCATAGCTATAGATGATCTGGCGAAAAATCCCATCAATTTCAAGCCGTAACTCCCGCGGCGCCTGTAAAAATCGATCCGGATGAAACCGTTCAGCCAGTTGAAAGTACGCCCGATTCAGGTCATCCATCGTACCCGCCGGCGAGATATTGAGAATGATATAGGGGTTATGCTGGGCAATCCGTCCTTTGATCATCTCCATTTCCTGGAGGAAGACTCGAAAATCCGGTGGCGCCGAGGTTGTGGTTCGAGTCACGGTTGGCGGCGGCGGTGGAGTTGGCTGAGCGGCAATTTCATTTGGTACCGCAAATTTGCCGGTTCGGTGGGAGAGTTCGGCTACCTGGGTTTGTTCCAGGATTCCAGCCGAGAGTAAGCCATAAATTGATTTGAGGGTGAGTTCAGGTGTGGCATCAGTCGTAATCAGAATTTTCAATAAATCAGTGGGTTGGGTCACCAGGTCGACCACCTTTCGCTCGACTGGTTTGAGCGAAGTGGTTTGCATCCGGAGCAGCATTGAAGAGGATGGTGCCACCAGCCGGTTGATATCGCCTAACCCACGGCGGATGATCTCAAAGTCTTCAATCCGGCGAACGCCTTCCAAAATGATACTCGCCGTGGTGAGTTTGAGTTTGAGTTCATCCGCGACTCGATTCTCACCTTCAATAAATTGATAACTGCCAGTGGTCCAGGCAAAAAGGGAATAAATAATGTCGAGGACCTGAAACGTGACATTGGTGATGAGTTCGCGTTCACCCATAATGCCCATTTCAACGAGGGCTTTTCCAAACCGTTTGCCGCTTTTGGTCGCTTCAACCGCGCGGTCAAAATCCTGTGGTGAGAGCAAGCCATGCCGCAGCAAGACTTCACCAATGCGGTCCTGGGCCTGGTTGCTGGCCGAGAATACAATATTGCCAAGTTCAAAAAAGATCTGCTTGCGTTGTTCACCTTGAGAGAAGATCAGTTCTCCGGTTCGTCGTTCAACATAAATTGACCGCAGCAAATCTGGAAGGCAGATAGTCGTCAGGTCACCTTGCATGGGATTCAACTCGTTTGGGTTAGGAGGTTGGAGTTAAGGTGCAGTTTGGGGCGACGAATCTTGTACCAAATGAGCCTTCATCATACCGGTGGGCAGGTGAAAAGTAAATCATCCAAAAAGCGGTAAACCAGGCAGTTCGCGGCCATAAAGGCTGATGTCGGCGCGCCGACATTGCGTCTGGTCTCCCCGACTGATCGGTGTCGGTGAGGTGAATTGGGAGAAACTGGTTAAACCCGACCTGGCTAACGTTCAAGCAGAAAAAGCAGCCCCGAACTCCAGGGGGCAGCGCTTCATCTGGCAGGTGTGGCTTTCTGGGTGCGAGCTGCTTCAAAAAGATATTGTTGGGCCAACCCTGCCAACTGGCCAAACTGCTCGAGAGCAAATTGCCGAATCACCTGATCCGAAGGGGATTGGCCTGGGAAGTAGAGGTCAATCATGATACGCCTGATCCAGGTATCAACTGGGAATACATCCCACCGGCCAAACCCGAATAAGAGAATACAATCTGAGACTTTGGGGCCGACTCCAGGTAAACCAAGCAGCAGGTCGCGTAATTCGGCGGTTGAGAGCTGGTCTGCCTGCTGCCAGTGGGATGAGTGATCGGTAATATGTTGGGCGAGTCCAACCAGGTACTGGTCGCGGTATCCAGTGCCGCATTGTTCCCGCAATACGTCGAGTTGTGCCTCGGCAAGTTGTTGCGGTGTTGGGAATGCACATGCCAGTGGCTGGCCGGGGATGGGGGTTCCGTAGGTGGTGCAGAGCCGGTCAATAATACTGGAAATGCGTTTGATGTGGTTATTGGCTGAGATCACAAAGCTCACAATGACCTCAAACCAGTTTTGATTGAGGAGTTTGAGTCCGGTAATGGTGCGGGTGGCCTGCAAAAAGATTGGATCCTGGTGAAGGATGGCCAGCGCCTGGGCATAGTCGCGCCGAAGATCGAAATAATGAAAGACCTGAATGGGAAAGGGAGGGTTTCCGGTTGGCGACGGTTCGTCTTGATGAACCCGCATTCCCCCATAACTGACAGAGAGCCGCCAAACCTGTCCATTGACAATCCCCTGATAGGTGTTGTCTTCAGGCGAGTAGCGCCAGCGAAAGGTCTGGCCTCCCAGCAAGGTCAGTGCTGGGTCAAATGAATGAGGTTGCAGAGGGATAAAATACCGCATTGGTCTGATAATTAATTTTTTGGTGGAGGTGGAGATTGAAGGGGGGTCAATTCCCGTAAGTGTTCATTGAGATATTTGTCACAGGGAACACAGATGGCACAACACACAATTAAACTCGCAATCCCTGAAATGAGGATATCCCCGTTCGAATACTTCATCAATCCAATTCCAACCGGCGGGGTCACAATTCCAACCAGCAGGATCCGAAGAAATCCCACCCAGAGCCCTTTATCCCGCAATTTCAAGCGGTTGAGGCACTGTGGGCATTGATAGATGCTCCAGGGAGAGGTGAGAAAGCGGGTCCAGGATAATCTGAAAGGGGTGTGACACAACGGACAGGTTAACCCAGGGAGCGCCGTGGTGCCAGGAGCTGGGGAAATCGCTTGTTTCGATCTGGCAGTCGCCCTGGGTACCCGGGCTGGGGCCGGTGGTGTCTTCCCCAGGTCCAGCCCACACTCCACACATACATTGGTGACTTCAGCGTTCAATGTTCGGCAGCGCTGGCAAATCATGGGGAAGGCATCCTTGCTACCGATGAGCTAACTTGTGAGCCTGCACCGACATCGGGGACGTGCGCTCCGGGCTGTTGCTCAAGGGTGGGTTCGCAGGTAGAATAAGCGTCTTTTTTCATCCTATCGATTGAGACTGGAGTCATTCATGGCAATTGACCGGATTACGGTTCGCGGTGCCCGACAGCATAACCTGAAAAACATCAATCTTGAAATCCCGCGCAATACACTGACAGTGATTACCGGATTAAGTGGCTCCGGGAAATCATCACTCGCCTTTGATACCATCTATGCGGAAGGCCAGCGGCGATATGTTGACTCACTTTCAGCTTACGCACGTCAATTTTTAGATCAACTGGAACATCCTGATGTTGATTCGATTGAAGGACTCAGCCCGGCCATTTCAATTGACCAAAAAACGACCGGGCGTAACCCACGTTCGACTGTGGGCACCGTGACGGAGATTTATGATTACCTGCGATTGCTCTATTCCTCAATCGGGACTCCCCATTGTCCGGAATGTGCCCAACCCATTACCCGCCAGTCAGCCGAGCAAATCGTTCAGAGTATTCTGGAGTTGCCCGTTGGCGAGCGGGTGATGATTTTGGCGCCGCTGGTTCGCGGACGCAAAGGCGAATTTCAAAAAGAACTGGAAAAGCTCCAAAAGATGGGGTTTTCCCGGGCCCGGATTGATGGGGAACTTCGGTTCCTGGACGAGGAAATCCGGCTGGACAAGCGGCGAAACCATACGATTGAAGCTGTGATTGACCGGATTCTGATCAAGGATGGAATCCAAAAACGGTTGCTTGAATCAATTCATACCGCCGTCTCCATGACCGATGGCGTGGTCATGGTGGCAGTGGTGGATGGCGATGAGAAGCTGTATTCTCAAAAAATGGCCTGTCCAAGTTGTGGCATTAATATGCCAGTATTAGAACCACGGTCATTTTCCTTCAATAGTTCATTTGGGGCCTGTAAAACCTGTGCTGGTCTGGGGGTGACCACTGAAGTTGATCCGTCGCGGTTGATTTTGGATCCCAAAAAAACACTTCCGAAACTGGAGTTTGCGGTTACCGATGGCCACATCACCAACCAGTTGCGTGAAGGGTTGCTGGCACTGGCTCGCCATCATCAACTTGGGGCAAAACTGACCTATGCTGATTTGCCACCAGCCATCAAGGACCAGTTCTTTCATGGCCTCAAAGAGAAGATTGTTTTTGAGTATGCCGGGTATGAGTATCGGAGCGTCTGGAACGGGGTCGTGAACCTCCTGCGCGAACGATTTCATGATGCCAGAACTGATCGGTTGCGCAATGAATTGGAAGGTTTGATTCTGCCTCGAACGTGCGCTGAGTGTGACGGGAAACGGCTTCGTCCAGAAGCGCTGGCCGTTCGGGTCGGGGGGCGGGGAATTGCTGATCTGACCAGTACCGCCATTTCTGAAGCGGCTGACTGGTTTCATCAATTAAAAGTCTCCTCACGTGAAGAGAAAATAGCCGGACCACTGCTCAAGGAAATTCGGTCACGGCTCTCATTCCTCAATAAGGTCGGGCTTGGCTATTTATCGCTTGACCGGCCAGCCGCTTCGTTGTCAGGTGGTGAAGGGCAACGGATTCGCCTGGCGACACAAGTTGGTTCTCTGTTGCGAGGGGTGTTGTACGTTTTGGATGAGCCAAGCATTGGGCTACACCCACGGGATACAAACCGGTTGCTTGAGTCATTAGAACAACTGCGGGACCTGGGGAATACGGTGCTGGTCGTCGAGCATGACGAAGAAACAATCCGGCGGGCTGATTTTGTGGTTGATCTGGGGCCGGGTGCTGGTTCACAGGGCGGGGAAATTGTGGCCGCCGGGTCGCCTGACCGGATTTCAGCCGATCAACAGTCGGTAACGGGTGGGTTTCTTTCGGGGCGGCTCTCAATTCCGGTTCCGGCTACCCGGCGGCTGGTCAATGGCAAGCATCTTTCGGTGATGGGGGCGACCCATAACAATTTGAAGAAAATCGACGTCCGGTTCCCGATAGGGGTGTTTACGGTGGTCACAGGAGTTTCAGGGTCGGGGAAATCAAGTCTGGTGGGTGATATTTTATATCGGGGGCTGGCCAAACAAATTTATGGAAGTTTTTCAGTTCCGGGTGGTCACACAACCATCGAGGGAATTGAACATATTGATAAGGTGATTGAAATTGACCAGTCGCCCATTGGCCGAACACCCAGGTCAAATCCCGCCACCTATACCGGTTTGTTTACGATGATTCGCGAACTCTATGCTGGTCTTCCCGAAGCCAGGGAGCGTGGGTATAAAGTTGGTCGCTTCTCATTCAACGTCAAAGGTGGTCGGTGTGAAGCATGTCAGGGAGATGGTCTCAAACGGATTGAGATGAACTTTCTGCCGGATGTCTATGTGCAGTGTGATGTCTGTCAGGGCGCACGCTATAACCGTGACACGCTGGCCGTCAGGTATCGAGGGTTGTCAATTGCCGATATGCTCAATACCACGATTTCAGATGCCCTGGAGCTTCTGAGTGCCATTCCTTCAATCAAGCAAAAACTGCAAACCCTGAATGAGGTTGGATTAGGCTATCTCAAGCTCGGTCAATCGGCCACCATGTTGTCTGGCGGGGAAGCGCAACGCATGAAACTGGCCAAAGAGCTTTCCCGGCGCGCCACTGGCCGAACCCTCTACATTCTGGATGAGCCAACTACCGGATTACATTTTGAGGATGTGCGTAAGTTGTTGTATGTATTACATCGCCTGGTAGATAATGGTAATACTGTAATTGTAATTGAGCATAATCTGGACGTAATTAAGTCGGCTGATTGGCTGATTGATCTTGGACCAGAAGGTGGGGTCATGGGCGGGCGGCTGGTTGGAGAGGGCCGGCCAGAGGAGATTGCCCGATTAAAGAAATCACATACCGGGCAGGCGCTCCGAGCTGTTCTGGGGCGTCCGACACCGGGCGGCGCCAAAGGAAGATCGCGCTCGATTTCCCCTGAGCATTGGGACGATGAAGGGATTGAACTGGTCCAGGACGAGGGGTAGTGCCAGGGGGATTGGGCCGGCATTCAGGTTCTTTGGCGTTTGACAGTGAGGATTTCACCGGGAGATTGATATAAAAAAAAGCCTGCAGAAAAAATTCTGCAGGCTTGAGAGAGTAGAACAGGAAGCCCTCAATGGGCCTACTGGGAGGAGGAACTATCAGTTGGAGGCGGGTCTGAATTTTGTGGTTTGCGTTTGAGCGTTGGCCGATCAGATGGTTGAGGCGGCTGCGATTGATTGTCTATATCTCCGGTGGCATCTGGATCAACCGGCGCATTCGGCGCATTGGGGTCGGTGGTTGGGCGTCGCTTTAGGGTTGGCTTTTGTGGGGCACCCGCATCTTGCCCGGAACCACCGTTGAGTCGTCGGTTATTGGTGGCATAGAGTGCTCCAAGCCGGCTTTTCACTCGATTAAACTCAGATGTATTCATGATGTACTCGCCCTTGTCGGGAAAGCGTGACATCAAGTCTTTTACCCGCGTGATACGATCACCGTTGGCCGGGTGGGTCGAATACAATTTGGCCATGGTCCCGGGTTTATTCTTTTCACGGGCCTGAAGTTTCTCAAAAAACGTCATCATGCTATTGGGGTCATACCCGCTCGCCCAGGCATACTGGACTCCGAGCATATCCGCTTCAAATTCTGCATTTCGGCTGAATTTGAGGAAGGTTAACGGAATCAGCAGATTGGCCCCATTCTGAGCCAGGACCCCACCCAACCCGCCTAAAAAAATCAGCGGGATTGCCCCGAATTGAAGTAACTGTCCTTTGGAAACCTGTTCAGTTGAATGTCGGGCCGCGACGTGGGCAATTTCGTGAGCCATGACACAGGCCAGCTCCGACTCATTTTCAGCCGCCAGAATCAGACCCTTGTTGACATAGAAAAAACCACCAGGCAAAGCAAACGCATTTACTTCGTCAGAGTCAATAACTTTAATTGTAAAAGGAACTTTTGAATCAGAATTCAGAACCAGGTTTTGGCCGACCCGGTTGACATATTCGGTTACCAGTGGATCAGTGACAAATTTGAGCTGGCGGTCCAGATCAGCGGCCAGTTGCTGGCCAATCGCCATTTCTTTTTCCATTGAATAAAATTGGATGCTGCCTTTATTGATATTGCGCTTCCCAATTTTCTCAGGATCTTCTTTCGTATCAAGCTTTTTGGTTGAGTTGTCAGCCAGCAGGCTCAGGCCTGGGGCAAAGAGCAACCATATCAAGAGCAGCGAAAACGGACGTGAGGCTTTCAAAAACATAAGCTGAACCCCTCGAATGAGCCAGAACGTGGATGAGTGGTGAAATAGAGAAGGACCAGGGTCGAAATCTCCAGATGTCTCCCAACAATAGCCACCATTCTAGCAAAGTCTAGATTAGACCAGGGTTAATGATGGATTAGAATCTTTTAATCTAATGTCAGCAAACACTTGCCAGAATTGCACCCTGTGGGGTGATGTGCTACATTCGCAAGCCATCTATGCCTCCGCAAAACATCAAATCCTACATCGATATTCAGCAACTTGATCAAATCAGCAACTTTCGAGAGGCCGAGGGCGAGCGGGTTGTTCGAGCATACCACTTTACCAGCGAATTAGGCCGGCTGGTGTCCCGTAATCTTGAGGCGATTGCCTCGCCTCGGACACCAGGGGCCATTCGGATTATTGCTGGCCCGCGCGGCGTTGGGAAAAGCCATCTGTTGATGCTGATTCAAACGCTTGCGTATAAGCCGCGTGCCCGGGCGCTTGTCAGCCAGGTGCCTCAGGTCTCAAACGCCGTTCGGCGACTTGAAGGAAGTAGCTTTGTCGTTGTTCAGGTCTCAGGGCCCACTCGTGGGGCAACCACCTTTGATTTCGGGATTGCCCTGCGCGAAGCACTCAGACATTCACCTGGAAACCCGATGGAGTTTGATGATACTCAGTGGTACCTGGCCATTGAACACGGGCAGGTGTGTGAATTGATCTGCAGTAAGTTATTTCCTGGCATGGTTTTGCTGGTGACGATTGACGATGTCTCGGAAATTTTTCGATCAGGCAAACGCGAACTCATCACCAATACCTATCGCTGGCTGTCGTTACTGGCCATGAAAGCCCGTGACCTGCCAATTGTTGTTCTTCTGGCATTAGATAGTGATGTCATCGACCCGCAAACCGGACCCGCTGCCAAGCTGACAGCCGATTATCAGGTTGATGCCCTGTCGCAGGAAAGCTTACGGCGGATCGCTGATCAGGCGCTGTTTCGCAAGAACCCGATTCAGCGATCTGAACTGCAGGCCCTCTATCGTGAGGCGTTACGACTGCTCCCAAATTTTAAGTGGAGTGAACAGGAGTTTATTGAGATGTACCCGGTTCATCCGGTTGTGCTCGATGTATCTCCTTCCATGTGCCAGTATTGTGAAAGTTTTTCACTGTTTGGATTTATGAACGCCGCCGCCGGGCGGGCGCTTGGGCGGCGACCGCTCCAGTTAATCTCGCTTGATGAATTATTTGATCGGTTTGAATTTGATTTGCGGCGGAACCCGGTGCTGCAACGCGGGCTGGAGGTTTATGATTTTCTGGCCAGCATTGTGATTCCTACGCTCGCGTTTGGTGATCGGCTCAAAGCAAAGCTGATTCTGAAGGGGATTTTATTGTCGTCAATATCAGGTCGAACCGTAAATGCCTATGACCTGACCGATTCGCTCATGTTGTATGAAGAACGGAGTACGGATCGTGAATCTGCCTATCGCCAGACGTTTGCCATTTTACAGCAACTGGAAAACCTGGCCGAAGGCCAGTTGATCGGTAAGGAAGAAGGGATCTCCCGGCAGTATCAAATCACAATTGTGGAGCGGCTGGATCCAGAAGCAAAACTCAATGCCGCTGCCGCTGAGATTGCTTTTGATGACCCCCGGCTGTGTGCGTTGCTGGTGACACTGGGCGGGATTTGTTTTCAGGAATGGCCTTTTTCGGCTGACGCCTTGCTCATGGCAAATGCTGTGGAGCAGCGAACCGAGGTCACGGGTACGTGGCGTGGCACGCATCGCAAAGGCGTTGTGGTTTTTAACCAGCCCGTTGAACTGGCCATGTTACAACCGGTTCAGATTGAGCGTCATGAAGAACGTTTGACCCCGGATGCCATCTCCGTGGATGCTGAGGTATTTGAGGTCAAATCCTCTGTCACAACACCGTCCGGATTACAGGAAGCCATTACGACTGAAGTCAAGGTGACATATACCTATCAGTGGGCAGAAGAATGTTGTGAGCTAGACTGGCAGATTTCGCTCTTGCCAGCGATATATCCTGAAATTCCTGACACCGTGCCCCCAATTCCGAGCCTGTTATTTTGGAAGCCGGGGATGCTTGACGCCGCCGGCTGCGACATCCTGAAAAAAGCCTGGGTTGTGTATACCCGTGGGGAGGAAGTTTTAGGGATTGAGGCGGCTGATCGCTTACAGTATCTTGAAATTCAGGTTCGCGAGTTATTTCTCAAGCTCTATATCGAACAGGGCCTGTTGATCAGCGCAACGGGAGAAAAGTATTCCGCCAAAAATTTCTGGCCGGATGGGACACTCCAGAAACGGTTTGTTGATTTTGTGGGGGTGTTGATTCAGACCCCACTGGATAAACGATTTCCACTCCACCCGGTCTTTCAATCAGGGCTGACCGAACGTGAAGTCCGGCGACTGGTCCTTGGACTCATGGGGGGATTGAACCCAACAGATGCTGCGGTTCAGGAATATGCTCTCAGCTATGCCGTACCATTGCATATTGTCACTGAACGGGAAGGGGTTTATCAACTGGCGGTTGATCGCGATGAAGCCCTGAGTCAGCCCTTTATTAGCGAAGTGCTCCGACTGGTGGAAGCCAGCGCCTCGGGTGACCCGATACCGGTCCAGGTGATTTACCAGACGTTGCGCCGTGAACCATATGGGTTGCTGGAGCCAGTCCAGCAATTGATTATGATGGCGCTGATTGCCGGTTGGCGCATTGAGTTGATTGATGTTTCGGGGTTGCGGGTTTTTGGCGCTGCCGAGTTAACCCAGGATGTCAGCTTTCGGCAATATGGAACGGTCCGCCGGACAGCGACGATCAGCTATTCGGCTGAAGTGCTCACCGAATGGTGTCGGTTATTAACTGAACGACCAGATCTGCCGGAGCTGACAGCCGTGCAGGCCCGGAAAATGATTCGCGAGGCACTGGCTGGCTGGTATCAGCGATGGGCTGACTTAAACCTGGCCGAGCGGTTTAATTCATTGCCAGTTGAAATGATGACCACCCGTACCTGGCAGTTGATCATTACCTGCAAGCGATATTTTGAAACAACCTCAAACGCCGTTGAAGCGGTGTTGCACGAACGGATTTCACTGGAAATGGGGCTGGCTCGTATTGTCGAGGTTTTTTCCGCCAATCCAACCATTTTTCAGCGGGCCAGACATGAATTTCAACTGCTGGTTGAGTTTCTCAACTGGCTCCCGTACTACATTCGGGCCAAGACCTACACCCTGACAGCCGTTCAGTTGAATAATGAGGAAATCAATGCCCATCGGCGTGAACTGACTCATTTTTTTGATCATCCCCACCGGTTGCTTGATGAAGATAAGCGCCGCCGATTTGAAGCTACCTTTCGGAGTTTTCAGGATAAATTCACCAACCTGTACGCCACAAAACACGAAGACGCCATGACCAAACTGGTCAATCTGGAAACGCTCGAAGAGTTTCTGGCAAGTCGTTTGTGGCGCACCTTTGAGCTGGTCAGCCAGTTAAACATTGCCAACCCGCGATTTCTGGTTCTGGCTCAGGAAATGATCAAGCTGATTCGAGAATCACATTGTACGCTTCCAGTGCGGGATATCTTATCGATTCAGCCGGCGTGCTCGTGCGGGTTTCGGGTTGGGTCAGTGACCCCCATCTCAACGATGGTTGAGGATTTGAAACAACTGGTTCGGACCGGGGTTGATTATCATCGCCGATTAATCTTCCAGTACCGCCCAAAACTCAGTCAGAATTTACGAACTGCAACCACGGCGACGGGTAGCAATAAAGACCAGGTGGGTGCCCTGCTGGCATTGATCAGCTCCGGAGAATCAACCACGGCCATGACCATGACTCCAGGTATGGTCGAGTTGATCAATGAATTTCTCAAAGAGGAAACCCGTGTGATTCCTGCCTCTCCGCCCGCACCGTTTGTCCTGGGGGATCGGTTGACGAAAGCTGAGTTAAAATCCAGACTGAGTTCCTGGTTGGAAAGTCTTCCTGATGATGGAGATCTGGCATTTGAAATATCTGAATCGCCATTTGCAGGGGAGAATTAACGGGTTGATTTAATTGATTCACACACAAAAGAAGGGAGCGTGATCATTGATCACGCTCCCTTCTTTTGTGTGAATTCCAACACCGGTAACTTAGCGGGAACTGGTCAACTGGCTGGCTGATTCAACTGTAAAATTGGTTTTCGGGGTCAGGGTTTGTCGCCCGACCCGGTCAGTAATTGAGACGGTAACTTCATAATCACCAGGTTCAAGGCTGGTTAAAGGGATTGAGCGTCCTAAAATGATTTGCTGGCCGCTCCCAGAAAGATCAGAAATTCCATTTTTTCCATCTTCTTTGAGCCGCAGGACTTCCTGTCCATTTTTGGTGATGACATATTCAACATCGACCGCTGGCTGGAGCGTGGTCTGGTCAATTTGCACATTATAAACCTGCAAATAGACCCCCAGGCTTTGATTGGTTTTGAAAACTTGTGACACATTGGGGCGAACCTTGTTGGATCCAACAATAAAAGGTCCGGCTGCTACCCGACCCCGTAATGGTTCGAGCAGATCCGCAATGATCAAAGAACTGGTGATCATTTTTTCCTGACTGTATTGGGGAACTTCAAAGCCGTGATGAACCACGCCAGTGTGCCCGCTGGTGATGTCGCGGACGACCATATCAATCTTGTATCGTCCAGGGGGCAGGACCACTGATTTTTGGTATACGGAGCTTTGTTGAATGCCTGAATCAAATTGTGATTCAGGGAAGGCAATCGTGGCTGGATCTTCAAAAATACCGGCTCGTTTGCCTGACAGGGCCGTCACACGGGCAAAAATATTCACGGTTGCCTGCTGAATACCACCTACGTTCTTGAAACTCAGGTCACTATTTTTGACCTGGGTGGTGAACACCATGACCCCTTGTGCCTCACCAGCTCGAATATAGTCTGTTCGGAGGCTTAAGGGGAGCACATCAAATTCAGTTAACTGATCAACTTTTTCAAGTTTATCAGCCAGTGCCCGGTATTTGACCTGGGGCGCCCTTTGAAGGTTGGCATACAGGGATAACCGTTCGAATGGCTGGTCCTGTGCCCGGCGGACATATTGAGAACTGTTACTGTTCCCAGGACTAAAGTAAGGCCGGTCACGTTTGGAGGTAATCCCAAGCTGTTCGTACAAGGTTAACCCGCCGTTCGGGGTAAACAACAAGGCGTCCTTTTCATCCGGGCTTTGCGCAATCCGGTACTCTCCGCTTCCACTGGGATCTACAAACTCAATTTCAATGCCGGACCCAATCCCATCAATAAAGCGGTAGAACCAGATTTCAAATGGGAATGTGGAGGTCTGCCCCCCGCCCTGATAATACGGGCGTTCATAGGGCCCCCCTGCCGGGTGGGATTCAATACTGTCGGGCGGTCCAAATGTAATGTAGATCCGACCCCGGTCTGTTTTCCATCCTGGTATCCCGGATGAAAACCGCTCATTCGCATAGGCAATTCGGCGATAATACTCTTCCAGGTATTCATTTTCGGTGGTATCTGGATCTGGATCCCGCCGCAGCCAGAATTGCTCAATGAACTCCTCGCGTTCTTCATCGGTAAGGAGCTTCTTGAAGGCATCGCGTTCTTCCTTGGTGATGATGTACCGGACATCTTCATCAAGCCATTTTTGATAGACTTTCTCAACTTCAACTTTCCGTTTCTGCTTCTTCTTTTCACCTTCTTGTCTGGCCAGTAACGGGTTGGTTGAGGCCAGACACAAGAACATCAAAACAAAACAACTGATGCGATACGCAAATCTGCGTGATGTTGAAAAAGGATGTGGGTGGTTCATAGTCATAGGTAGAATTCCTTGCAGAAATCGGGCTGTTGGGAAGGCAACAACCCTGAGGCCCGTCTATTTGAGCAATTCACCGGAGCATTCGGTGGGTATTGTAATTATGCACGAAGAAGGTTCAACCCACAGGATTACTCTTGAGCGGTGGCGACGGCTGTTACAGGCATTGAGTCAGTCAATCCAGCACGCCGACGAAGAACAAAGGTGACAAGAATAAATAACAAACCTGCCAGGCCATTGGCAATAATGGTCAGAAAAAGGGCACTCCGCAAGCCGCCAGTGGTACTTAGCCGATCTGAAAGATATCCAATGATCGCTGGTGCCGGTGTATCACCCAGGATGTGAATGCCGAACATATAGAGAGCAATGGCTGTTCCGCGAAGGCTGGCGGGTACAATCTCACCTACAATGGCGGCCACTGGGCCATGATACCAGCCCATAAAATAAGAGATAAAGAAGGTTGCAATTACAAACTCAGTTGAATTGGTGGTATTGATCCCCCAAATCATAAAGGGAACGGTGATCAGGAATGCAAATGCCAGGACCAGGGCACGACCGCCAGGATTCTTCGTATGCAGCCAGTCAGCAATGACGCCTCCGGAAACAACCCCCAGCAATCCAGCGCTGATCCCAACGGCTCCCAGGGTAATGGCCCCTTTTCCAACATCAAATCCATGGTACCGGGAAAGAAATGTTGGAAGCCAGTGAACCAGAGCCCCAGCCGAAAAGGTAACGCAGGCCGCCGCTAAAATGACAACCCACAATGAAGGGATTGAGAGCACCGTCGAAAAATGGTGCTTTTCCTTATACTCTTGACCACGGGCAGGCTCTTTGACGAGCCAGTTTACGACAGTCAATGCCAGTCCGGGTAAGCCAACCACGAAAAAACAGGCTTGCCAGCCAAGGTATTTGCCGAGAATTCCTCCAACCACCAGCCCACAGGCGCCACCAACAAAAAGGCCAGCATTAAAAATGCCGATAACTTTTCCCCATTCAGCTTTTGGGAACAGGTCATTTAACATTGAGGTTGCCGCTGGAGCATAAGCGGCTTCGCCAATTCCAATGGCGGCCCGGGCACCCATGAGTTGCCAGAAGGAATTTGCCAGTCCAGAGAAGACAGTCGCCACGCTCCAGAAGCCCAGGCCCATGGATACGATCTTCCGGCGTTCCCAGCGATCAGCCAGAACTCCGAGTGGAATCGCCATCAATGAGTGGACGATCATAAACCCAGTACCAAGCAGTCCAAGTTGACTATCTGAAAGGTGCAGGTCTTGCTGAATTAAGGGGAGTAAGGGGGCAACAACCTGGCGGTCTACATAGTTGACAAATTGGGTCAGAGTCAAAATGAGAAGGACATACCAGGCATAGCGGCGACTGTGAGTCATAGTTCAATATATTACAGAGGCTGGGATAGATTGTTCTTGCAGGGCCAGGGAGGGCAGTCACCGAATTCCCAAAAAGTGAAGGGATGACAGGAAGCCGTCAGTACCAGGTGAAATCTCGGATGCAAGGTCAATGTTGTCGCATTGTAGGTTGATCATTCAGGCTGGTGCAAGGTTGCTTGGTACCTCAGGAAGGTAAATGCGGATTGAGAAACGACAGATTCAGTATCCGTTGTGTCCTGAAGTTGAAACTTTGATGCAGATCGGAAATCATAAAAAGAGGTGGGCCCGGGAAAGGATGGCGTCGGCTACCAGGCAACATTGTCGCATTTGGTGTACGTCGTGCACTCGGACCAGATGGACTCCCTGCTGGATAGCCAGGGTCACGCTGGCGGCAGAACCCCAGCCTCGCTCAGATGGAGTCTGCTGATTCAGGATTGTCCCCAGAAATGATTTTTGAGACGTACCGACCAGAAGCGGAAAGCCGAGTTCAGCAAAATAATTGAGATGAGCATGAAGGAGCAAGTTGTCATTCCCTGATTTTCCAAATCCAATTCCGGGATCAAGAACAATTGACTGAGCTGAAATTCCTGCCTGACGGGCCTGTGCAATACTGGATGTCAGGCCTGTGCGCACGTTCTCCAGGATATTTGCCACGGGAGGGAGGGTATGGAGTTGGCCTGGCGTTCCCCGGCTATGCATCAGAACGACCCCGGCCCTGGTTTTTGAGATGATATTACATATAGCTGGGTCGTAATTAAGTCCTGTAATGTCGTTGATAATGTCTGCCCCCGCTGTCAGCACTTTTTCAGCTACGGACGCTTTATAGGTATCAACTGAAATCGGAATCTTGAGTTTTGGTCGCAAGCCCTCAAGAACGGGGAGGATCCGGCGTAACTCTTCTTCTGCTCCAATTGGATCGGCACCTGGGCGGGTAGACTCGGCGCCTAAATCAATTATGTCAGCTCCGTCCTGGGTAAGCTGTAATGCATGTTCGATGGCGCGAGACGGTTCGTAATATTTCCCTCCGTCAGAAAAAGAGTCAGGTGTAATGTTTACGATCCCCATGAGAAGAGTCCGGTGACCAAGCTGAAGTGTGTGATTGGGGAGGTGCCACTGGAAAGGGCGGCGGTAGGGGGTAAGACGGGTCTGAACATGGCGGAGTGCCACTTGATTTCCATGCCAGATCAAATACGTGAGAGCTTCCTCAAATGGTACCCAGATGGCTGATTCATGCTCACTGGGGTCAATGTGGATTGGCGCAGACGAGGAGGCCAAAAACCCAAATGCAAATTCATCATTATGGGTTGTGCCAGCCGGGTAATTCACAAGCCATTCTTCCTGGAGCGGGTAACTATGTTCATATCCTGCATCAAATAAAATTCCATCCTGTGGGGTAAGGCCGGTTTCTTCAAACAGTTCCCGACGGGCAGTTTCCGTAATGGTTTCTCCTGGTTCAACGCGCCCAGTGATGGGCTGCCAGAAATGCCCCCGGGATTGAATCCGTCGGAGCAGAAGAACTTCAAAATTTGGGATGGATTGATCGGGGGCCGTCTGACGGACGACAAATATTTGAACGGATTGAGGGACCCGAAGGGCTTTGAGCTGATTGGTTGGCATTGAAGAAGTTGCTTCGAAGGAAGGATAGACAGGGTCGTTTCTGGTAAGCGTGAGGTAGACGGTTGCAATCCGGGGGTTAGCGGGTCTTGGCGATCTGAAAATTGGGGTTGGCCAGTTCTTCAATTAAAGTATACAGAGCCGGATCAAGTTTCCGGAGTTCGTCACGGGTATGACGGCCAGTGATTCCTAACCCAGGGCGCTTGGAGATGGACACATAGGCTTCATACCCCTGGGCAAAGTATTCCCACTCATTGGCTGCTGCATAGTAATCAAGGGTACGACCTTCTCGAACTGCTTTGGCATACAGTGCCTGGATGCGTTCCAGAAGGGGTTTATCAAACACACTGCTATGAACCTGATGGGCAAATTCATGGGCAATGGTATTAAACCCACCCTGTTCGACCACATTCAGGTATTCAATTCCAGAAACTGTGACCAGTCCCCCAACCCCGCGAATACTGCTGTAATATCGGCCATCAAACGTGGTCCGATCTTCAAGCATTTCATACCCCGCGATTTCAGGAAGCTGGCGATCAAGTGGGAGCAGATAGTGTTTGGCCCCGCGTCGCTTTAATTCAGGAAGCAAATGGGCAAACGGGGCGACCGAAAGGTTGATAATTCGCTGCTGGTCAGCGGCAAGGCCAAAATAATTGACAAAAACCTCGCCAATATCAGTGGGGGCCGTTTGTTCAGGCGGAGCTGGAAGATCTGGCAGGTTGATTCCAACAGCTTTGCGGGCACGTTCGTGAAGTTCAGCGTGTGCAAGGCTTAACTGGAGTTGAGCTAAAGCATTTTCTGGATCAATTGTGGTTGCCTGTTCGGCTGCTACGGTCGCGAGTTCAAGGTTTCCGTCTGAAAGTGCACAGGCTCCAAGCCCAAGGTAGGCCTGAAGAAAAGCCGGTGAAAGCTGGGTTGCTTGCTCATAAGCCTCAATTGCTCGTTCTATTTCCTTACGCCGGGCAAAGTCAGAGGCCTTCTCGAAATATTTTTGGGCTTCGGGTAAGACCGCCGGCATAGCTTTTCGACTACGGATGTATTGTGAAAAAAGCCTTCGAATCCGGGCGTTATATGGATTAAGGTCAAGTACTTCTTGAGCTAACTTGCGAACTGCCTCTGGGTTGCGTTCAATCACCCGGACTGAGCACAGCACAGATTTTGCTTCGAGGTTAAAGGGATCCAGGTCAAGTGCGCGTTGGGCGGCTGAAGATGCCTGAGGGTAACGGTTTTGTTCAAGAAAAACCTTGGCTAACGTTGAGTAAACCGATGAATCATTTGGTCTTTTGGTCGAAAGTCTGGTGAGGATATTCTCACTTTGAGCATAATCACGATTGAGGAGTGCCACGGTGGCTTTCCCCAGCCATGCCCGTGAGTCCTGTGGTGAGATCTGAAGTATTTTCTCAAAGAATTGCCCGGCAGTGACTGGATCTTCAATTGTTAGATAGAGTATGCCGTACGAATTGAGTAATGACAGGTAGGTTTCATCAACAGCTTTTGAGGCAACTGATTCAGGTTCCAGGCGTGCCTGGGCCAGGAAGGCGGCCTGGTGCAGAAATTCAAGTGATTGCTGGTAATCGAGTTTGATTCGGGCGATTTCGGCCAGCCCTAACAGGGCTGAGATATTATTTTTATCTGCAACCCGGGCTGTCTCAAACGCTCGTTCAGCTTCGTTTAAATGCCATTTTTGCCGCAGTGTCGCTGCCCGCCGGGTATATTCAGCCGCGATTTCGCTTGGGTGGGCTGATTGTGCCTGAAGTGGAAGTGAATCAATGGTGCCGATAAAGCCAGTCAGCAAGAGAACATACACAAGGCCACGAAGGTGGTTGATGCCAGGAAAAGAGAAGATGGGAAGTTGAGGTAAGCGCTCTTTCATGACGATATAGATCGTGGACTCCTGTAGGTAAGCTAGGCCGAAAGAAGAAATTTGAAGGGATGTCGCCTGGATCAAGAACCAGTTGATGGAGAGGTATTGCGGTGTCCAGTTGCCGTACTGGAGTGGTTGAGTCCTGAGGACAGCATCACCTTCACAAGACAAATTGTTTGGATTGAATGGGCTGAAACATCAGAAACACAAGGAATTGAATTAGGAAGGTGTTTCTGTTTGGTAGAGATTTTGGATTTCTCCGACCACTAAAATAATACTGAATGTGAAATCAATCAATCAATTTTTTGAATGACTATTCAGGATTTCGGAAATTTTAGCTTTCCTGGGGGGCAGAGGGAGGTTTTTGCTGAAAAGAGAGCACCAGATCCCGGTTTTTTTTCATCGAAAGAAGAGCCAGGTGGCCAAAATCACGGCATGGCAGGCCCACAACCCCAGAGCAAATTTCCATTGATGGCGAATGATCCCATAGGGGTTTTTCATTTCATAAAGGTAGGCCGGGAGCAGATTGAAGTTCGCCGCCATTGGGGAAAGCAGGGTGCCACAGCTCCCAGCCGTCAAACCCAAAATGGCGACAAACGCCGGGTCAAGTGAATACGGCAGGATCACCAGAGGGATTCCAATACCGACTGTTACCACGGCAAATGCTGCAAAAGAATTTCCCATAATGGCTGTAAAAACGGTCATGGTTGCAAGGTAGACAAGTCCTGCCAGGAATGGACGATTGGGCGGAATGAAGTAGGCGAAGTAGCTGGCCAGAAGTGTGCCTACCCCGGCGCCAGTGAAAACTGTCCCCAGAGCTGCCAGTAGCTGGGGCAAAATATTGAGCGTCCCGATTTCTTCCGTGAGTGTCGCCCCAGCTTCGGCCAGTTCTCTAATCCGGCGAGACGTCATCCAGCAAGCCAGAGCCATAGCTACCACACCACTCACGCCGAGTCCGATTAAGGCGCCGGTCGAACTATCCATTCCTAACCACCGGTAACTAAGGGCAACTGCAAAGGTTATCCCTGGAATTGCCAGCACCGGCCACAAAATGGCGCCGGGCGTTCTGGAGCACAGGCCAGGCAGGGAAGCCTGGCTTGATTGAGCCTTTATTGGATCTGGTTGAGGTGTGTTGGGAGGAATTTCAGTGCGGATGATCGCTGGTCGGATGACACCTGTGGCATCCAGAAAAACCAAAAGCCCGACCGCTAGTCCGACCAGTGGGTATCCACTATATGGAATTTTCTCTGGAAGAAGAAATACGGCCCCCAGTACTGCCCAGTAGAGTGCATTCGCGCTCCGGTGGTGATGTTTTTGAGTCGTAATGGTAATTACTGAAGTTGAGATAAGGATAATTGCGATAATTATGTAGGTTAGGTGAAGCATAGTTGTTACGTAATTACTTTTAGGTGGTGAGTAGTCGCTGTATTGTAATTACCTATTGCTGTGTTTGAGGTGTAAAAACTGGATTACAGAGAGTAAGAGCGAGCATACGACGATTGGAATGGCATCAATGGCAATGGCGATGGGGGTTGTTTCCAGGCCGGCATCTTTTAAAACTTTGTACACCAGGAGACATCCAGCCGATGCTGGGAATAGATTCTGACCAAAGAAATTGCCATAATTCTCGCTGGCCCCAAGATTTCCTTTGATTTGCTCTGATTGCTCTTCAACGTATTCGGCTGGTGGTACTATACCGAACGCCATTGGAAGAATGAGTGGCCGACCAAATACGGCGTGACCACTGACCCGTAATCCAGATGCGCCAATCAAAACTCGAATAAACTGGTATATCCACAGAAGTGATCCAACGGTTGTGAGCCGGAGTTTTTGAATCAACTTTGACGCTGCCTGATGCAATCCATACCGTTCGGCGAGTCCAATTGCCGGCAATGTAATCAGGTAGAGTGAAATGAGTCTGCCATCCAGAAATGCCTTGCCGAGGGTATCAAAAATGCCTGGGGTCGTTTCGGTTCCAATGAGCGGCATTCCAGCGAGCAGCCCGGTTGCAATTCCGGCAACGAGAATGACTGGGCCAGTTTTTAATCTAAAAATGAGTCCGATAATAATAATTAAAATGCCAAGTAACTTGAGTTCTGGTATCACAACAGTACTCCTTTGGATGATGAGCTGACGCTTTCTTCCTGTGCCAGGGGCTGACAAAGGTCACCGAGTATGCGGTAAGTTGAGTGATTTGGGCAATCCCAGATTAAAGACAAAATACCTGGGCTAGATGAGAATAGCAGAAGGTTCAGTTGGCGCATTGATGTACCTGGTATGAGGCAATCCTTGTTTATGATCTCGGAGAGTCGCCGCGCCAGAATTGAAAGCTCTGGTTGTTGAGTTTTAACTCAGTCAACCAAAAGAATGACTTCATCTCTCTGGTACCCCCAGGTCAGTCTTCCAAACAAAGTTCTTCATCAGAAGCGATCCGGTCAAAGGAAGTGAACTACCTGATTGCAGGAACTGAATAGTGTACAATGTTCCGGCATACAAATATGTGAGATATTGAAACTCGAAGTAATCCAACTCTACGTTTGCAGGTCGAGATCTGAGGCTGTGATCTGACCGCACCCGCAAACTGGGTGCTCCTTATATAGAAAGAGCACTTTTCTGGAGTGTTGATTTCCAAGCCAGCAGAATCTTTTTCTGAGGTGATTGAATATGTCCTGGATTCCTGATGATGTGAAGGAAAGTCTCTTTAATGGAATTTGTTCTCTAGCGTCAAACCTTGGTACTCGTTTTTGGGGTGAGGAGAATCGGATTCGATTTGAACAATGGCGCACTGACCGGGCTTCTCAATAGGAACTGAACGAAGCGCTTGAACGGGCAGCCAGGAGACTGGTTGAACGCTTTGATGTGCCTGAAGCTCAGGCGCTTAATTCAGGAGTCGCGATTCGTGAATTGGCTGCTCACCCCTTTGACCAGGATGCTGTCAAAACAGTTGAGCGCATTTTGTTATCTGTGATGCCGGATCATTCAGGTGGTCAACAGGCTGACGCCGTTCGATATTTTCTCCAGTGCCTGCTCGAAGAATTATGTTCAGTCAAGAAACTCCGTGAATTGCTTTCCCTGATTTATCAGCAAAAGTCGCTGGCGCTTGAGATGAAGCAAGTTGAAATCAGTCAGAAGACTTTGGACGTGCTTGATCATCGAATGCCAGTTCCGCCTGATATTCAAAAAGCCCAACGCCAGTACCTGGACTATGTCGTGAGATGGAATCGTAAGCTTGAGGCACAGGGAATTATGCCGACCCATCGCTCAGTGACGCTGCCGCTTGATGAAATTTTTGTCAGATTGACGTGTGATACAGAAAAGACAGAGTTTGAGCCGTTGAAACGAAGGCTGGAAAAATCAAAACTTGGAATTGTGGAGACGCCCGGATTTGATAACGAGTTTTTAGAGGATTGGCCCTTAGCTGAACACCTGTCAGCAGTGGTGCAACCCGAAGATGTGGACTTATCACGTATCATTGCTCATCATCGTCAGGTGGTCATTTTGGGCGATCCCGGTTCGGGGAAGACCACACTCATGCGGTTTCTGGCATTTCATTTTGCCCGTGAATTTCGAGATCATGGCCCACAGGGAATCGTGACTGATAAAGATGGTCAAACGTATGGGGCAGCTCGCTTTCCGATACTGATTCGCATTTCGACTTATGCCGAGGAACTGCGGCTCAATCACAACACGTCATTCAGAGAGTTTCTTGCTGTACCATTTGGGGATACTGGGATTGAGTTGCCGGTTTTGAAACGTATTTTTGATCAAGTACTCCAGGATGGTGAGGCTCTGGTGCTGCTAGATGGCCTGGATGAGGTCACTGAGTTTCATGACCGTTCACAGCGCATTGCAAGTTTTGTATCGGCTGTTTCACCCAGGAATCATTTTGTGGTGACCAGTCGAATCGCTGGCTATCGAGCTGCCAGATTAAGCGGGGACTTTCAACAATTCACCTTGCGGAAATTTGACAAGCCTCAGATTGAAGCGTTTCTCAATCAATGGTGCCTGGCCGTCGAACAATTTCACTATCCCGATTTGGCACCGTCTGATGTAGGTCGGCTGGCTCAACAGGAAATAGATGGAATCCTGCAGGCGGTGCATGAAAGTCGAGGCGTTTTAGAGCTGGCATCCAATCCATTGATGTTAATCATCCTGGCGTTGATTCACCGAAATGGAAAACGGCTTCCAAGCCGTCGAATTGAACTCTATGACTTGGCCGTAAAAACACGGTTGCGGGACTGGCAGCTCCAGCGAGGGTTAAGAATCGAACACGTCGTAAAAGAAAAAGATGCACTGTTGTTTTTGGCGCCGCTAGCATATTGGATGCATCAGGAACGGCCAACCGGACTGATAAAAACAAGCGAAGTGAAAGCCAGATTGATGCCGTACCTGGCTTACTCGCGCCAGGTTTCGGTTGAAGATGAAAAAATTGAAGAAGACGTTGATGACTTTTTACGTCGGGTCAGAGAACATACGGGGGTTTTTGTCGAGCGGACGACCGGCCGGTATGGATTTATGCACCTGACGTTTGAAGAGTATTTTGTGGCACGTGAGATTGCTCGTCGAGCGAAGGAGTCAGCGGAGAAAATATACCCCTATCGGCATCATCCAAGATGGCATGAGCCGATTATGTTGGCTATTGGATTTATCAGTACTGATCGCCCAGATGATGCTTCTGAATTGGTCCAAACTGCGATTCTTGGGGAAGGAGAAGAAGCCGGCCAGAAAAGTTTTACGGCAAGCCTCTTTGAGGACGTACTCCACCGGGATTTATTGCTGGCGGTTCAATGTCTTGGTGACTGCAATTCGACTGACACTGCTTTTCGCAAGCAAATTGTAACCAAATTTACTGAAGTCTACCTTGAGAGTCAGAATCTCCCATTTGATAAGCGAGTTGAACTGGTACTGAAAAGGCTCAAAGGCAGCGATCTTGAAGCCGACTTGGTGGAAATCGCATTGAATCATCTTGATCATGAGAATGATCGAAAAAGAGCAAAAGCGGTCACAATTCTGGGAGGATTGGCATTTTCAACACCTCAGCTTATAGATCAAATCCTTGACATGCTGGCGGATCAAAGTGAAAGCGTTCGAATTCAGGTCATTGTATATTTTGCCCAGTTTGGAAATCCTTCTCCTGAAGTACTCAAGAAAGTATTTGCTTCCATCGATACTGAACAAGGAATGGTTCTGAATGCTGTCCCTTTTCTTTTTTGGAAAATGGAAAAACTATCTCCGGCGATAGAGACTATTCTCGAAGCGTATCTGGAAAGAGGAGAGTTCGTTGTTCAACTCAACATTGCGAGCAGGTTGAGTGGCTCTCCGGAAGCTGCAATAAGAGCGACCGGGAAGTTGATTGAGCGGATGAAGGGGTTGAGTGGGATTGAAAAAGGTCAGGCAATGCTTTTGATCGGTGTGATTGGATGTGCAACCAGGATGGTTATACAGGCACTGGTTGAGCAACTTGAAGACCAGAATCCGGCTGTTCGTGAGGATGCCGTTATGGGGTTGAGTGAATTGTCTGGCAAGTCCCCAGACGTTTTACCGATTTTGTTGAAATATCTCAACGATACGAACAAAAAGGTAAGGTGGCAGGTAGTACGAGCGCTTGGGAAAATACCAGATCCCTCAGAAGAAATTGGTCTCATCTTGACTGAGAAATTAAATGATCAGAGCTGGTACGTTCAATCCTTCGCGGCAAGAAGCCTGAAACAATTGAATATGGTCTCTCCTCAGGTTGCCGAATCCTTCCTGGTCCGCTTAACAGTCGGAACTCAAGAAGATGTGATTGTCACCCTTAAACTTCTTGGGATACTCGGGGTTGCGACCCAACGAACTGAAGAAACACTCTTGCGGTATGTGAAAGATGAGCGCGGTGAAGTTTGGCAAGAGGCACTCAAAACACTGTGTGACCTGAATTCCAAATCAAAGGTTGTTCTTGAAATGGTGACGAGTGCATTTGAAGATCAAAGCGAAATAGTTCGCCAGGAAGCGATTCAGTTGGTCAGAAAATACCAGTTTGCGACCCCTGGAATACTATGCCGGCTAGAGAATCTCCTGGAGAATGAAAGTGAAAAGATTCAGACTGAAGTGCTCTATACTCTTCAGAAGCTCAAGGTCATCAATGAAGGATTATTAAAAAAACTTACCGAAAAGATCATAAACGAAAGTGAACTGGTTGGTGCACTGGCTGCATTTACTCTGGCACAATGTATAAAGTCACAGCCGATTCAATCTAATGAAGTCAAATCTCGGATCTTGAAACACACGTTCTCGGCATTTCAGCAATGTAACCAGGCATACCAAATCAGAATGGAATCGGGGCTTGTTCAACCTGGTTACGAGGTGTTGTGGGAACCACTATGGCAGATGTGTGAGGTTTTTGAGGTTTAGTTTTTGAGGGTTTGATCATCGTATATTGATCAAGAAAAGCCCATTTTTAAGTCAGTTGAACCTGATGGGCGCAAAGTCTATAGAAACCTGTTAACGGGTCGTAAAGCCTATGTCGGCGCGCCGACATAGGCTTTTGTTTTATGTGTAAGTATTTGATTTTAAATGATTTGTATCTACGACTACTGCTTGTTTTGAAGTTCCTGTATTGCTGGCTATACCGCCGACAATGTCTGCCGACATTTTCGCAAACAGAAGTTGGAAACACGGTATTCACAGGAAAATTGCAGGCAGTCTCAGACCATGCTCGATAGACATAATCTGGTTTTTCAGTCTGATAAACTATTTGAGTGAGAAGAGAGGCCTTTTCCTCTGGTGATCGCCCAATTGTATCGTTGAGGTTGAACCTTGATTATTTATGAGGCAGGGAAGGTGTGAGGTTCTTCGAAGGCTCCCCCGACCAGAATCAGGCAAATTCAAATGCCAGATCTTTGTTCAGGTTTTTTTGGAGGTGGCCTCAGCAGGTGTAGTTGACAGGTTCAGACTTTGGGGATTTCGAATAAACGGGTGACCCTCTGCGGAGTGGATCGTTGGAATCTTCATCTGCCACCAGTGGTTTGGGTCATAAGGTCACCGTCAGGAGACCCAAAGACGAAAGCGTTCAAACCTGGACACCCTGAGCAAGAGGGAGGCTCTAGCGGTAGAGGCGTTTCATTGACTCTTTTAAGAGGAAAGAGAACTCACGTCGTGACTCTTCTTTGAGGCATTGGGTGACTGCTTTTTCAGCCGCTGCAGTTTGCCACCCGAGATTGACCAGGGCTGACACCAGGTCTGATTTGAGGAGTGTTTCCTGATGTTGACCGGGGGTTGATTCCGGGGTTGAAGCTGGTGCTGAGTTTCCACCTGTCTCTGGTACGGAGAGTGCGGTGAGTTTATCGCGAAGTTCAACGACCAGCCGTTCGGCGGTTTTTTTGCCAATCCCTGGAATACCAGAAAGACGGCGGATGTCTCCATTTTTCAACGCTGAAATAAGCTCATCAATAGTGAGTCCTGAGAGGATCGTGAGGGCTAATTTGGGACCGACACCAGAGACAGATATGAGTCTGATAAAAACTTCCTTTTCGAGTTTTGTGCTAAACCCGTACAGGATCAATGCATCTTCGCGGACGATCATTTGAATGTGAAGAGAGATCGGTGATCCATTTTCGCCAGCCTGATAGAAGGTAGAGAGGGGGATGAATACGTCGTATCCAATGCCTCCGACATCAACAATAAAATTCGATGGATTTTTTTCAAGTAATTTACCGGTCAGGAACGCAATCATAAGAAAAATAAATTGAAGTAAAAAGAAGGTAGGTGATAGGTTGGCTACACCCTACTTGAAACCGGCAATGAGGATCAAGCGAAATCCAGGCTGTTCGAGAGAGAAGCGGTCGTTGATTTATTTAATGTGATTACATATGTTAAGATGTAGAAGATATATCTGTAAGCATAATTTGTAATTTGTTAATTTTGCGTAATTTATTGATATTAATTTTGTAAATAGATGGGAATACAGTTATGTAATCTTTGAAATTACTTGTAAATACTATATTAGACGTGACAGTAAATCCGGCTGACTGGACATCCCGAGTTGAAATTCCCTGTTGTTTGGGGAAAGATGGCGAAGACTTCAAAGATCAATCTCAATCTGATTCTACCCACAAAAAAATGAAGCTCATGAAACGCATTTTAATTGTCGATGACGACATCGAATTTCGACAGGTTTTAGAGCAACTTATGCTCCATGAAGGTCACTGGGTCAGGGTGGCCGAATCCTCAGCGAAAGCCATCCAGTTATTCCGCGAAATGGCCAACACACCTCAGCCATTTGATCTGGTGATTTCAGATATGATGCTGGGTGATGGGTCAGGCCTCGATGTGCTCAGTGTTGTCAGAGAAGTGACAACAGACATGCCGTTTATCTTTGTGACTGCTTTTGGTTCGATGGAATCTGTTGCTGAAGCGATTCGCAAAGATGTGTTTGACTATGTCGCTAAACCATTTGATGCTGGTGAATTATTGCGGGTCGTCAGACGTGCACTATCAAAGCTTTCGACTGAAATTGAACCAACACTTGAAGTCCCGGATTCAGTGGCTGGAAGTCTAAAAATCATCGGGAGCAGCCCGCCGATGATTGAGCTTTACAAGGCCGTCGCCCGGGTTTCGGCAACGGACTCAACCGTATTAATGTCAGGGGAGTCAGGAACGGGAAAAGAACTGGTAGCCCGGGCAATCCACAATAATTCATTGCGCGCCCATCGTCCGTTCATTGGGGTTAATTGCGGTGCTTTTCCTGAAACCCTGCTGGAAAGTGAATTATTTGGGCATGCCAAAGGTTCGTTCACTGGTGCCAACACCGAGCGAATCGGAATCTTCGAAGCGGCGGCTGGTGGTACCGTTTTTTTAGACGAAATCTCTGAAACCTCACCCAATTTCCAGGTCAAACTCCTGCGCGTTCTGCAGGAACATCGCATTCGCCCGGTTGGGTCAAATCAGGAGCGGGCGGTTAATGTCAGATGGCTGGCGGCGACCAATCAACCGTTGACGATTCTGGCACAGTCAACTTCATTTCGGCGGGATTTGTTTTATCGATTAAGTGTGATCAACCTGCGACTGCCGGCATTACGGGAACGTCGAGAAGATATTCCGCTCCTGGTTGAGTATTTTATTCAGCGATTTAATGCCCGGCAGCGGAAGGCCGTCCGGCTGGCTGAAGGAACCATGGACTGGCTGGTCAAACAGGATTGGCCCGGCAATGTTCGGGAACTTGAACATGCCGTTGAGCGAGCGGTCACCATGAATATCACCGGGGAATTGATCCCACAGGATTTTCTTCAATTCGGTCTCTTTGACATGGCGCAGCCAGCCAGCAGCCAGCCAGCAGCGGTTCAGGAGACGTCGTCAACGATCACCAGTTGGGTTTGTACGTTACCTAAAACCCTGGATGAGGTTGAACATGAACATTTACTGGCGACTTTGAGCTATACCCAGGGAAACAAGGTCCGGGCGGCTGAGCTTTTAGGTATTGGACGGTGGTCACTCTATCGAAAAGCCAAACGACTTGGAATTAATATTGGGACTGATAATGATTTATCCAGCGAAAAATAAGAAAGGCAAAACTATAATGACTGTCCACCTTGCGGGCACTCGAACACCGGACACTTCGTTCGTCCCTTCAAGCGCTTATCCGGTACTGCAACCAGCCACCAGGTACACACCCACCACATTCTTTTCCCCATATACCCGTTTTCTGAACGGGCCACGAATAGTGTGGGGTCTCTTTTGTCTGGTGCTGTGCGGAGGTTGGGGAATTCCGACCTGCCCGGTAAGCGCTGCTACCGATACCCAGTTTTGGGAAGCGTTCCGTCAGGCTGATATTTTAAAAGGAACTGTAACGAACCTCTCTGTCTCAGATCGGGGCAGCCTGTCAGTATCACCACGCAATGAAGTCATCTTTGATACCCGCCAGCCCTACATCTGGTCGTGTGTGCGTGATGGACAGGGGGGAGCCTACATTGGGACCGGGCATGACGGACAGGTTTACCGGGTTGATCGGGCGGGCCAATCAAAACTGGTTGCCGATTTTGATGAACTGGATGTAACCGCCCTGGCGGTTGATTCCACAGGTAAGGTCTGGGCAGCAACCTCCCCCAATGGAAAGGTGTATCAAATTGACCCGAATGGAAAAACAAGTGTGTTTTTTAACCCTGGAGAAAAATATATCTGGGCACTTGAGAGAACCCCTCGCGGGGAGCTGGTTGTGGCAACTGGAGACAAAGGGGTTATCTATCAGGTGGATTTGACCGGAAAAAGTGTGGTGGTGTTTGACTCAACAGAAGTCAATATGACTTCCCTGGCAATTGATCCGCGAGGGGTCATCTATGCCGGAAGTGATCCAGGCGGTATTGTCTATCGCATTGAAGGACCTGGAAAGGCCTTTGCAATCTTTGATTCCGCATTGCGTGAAATTCACCGGTTGCAAATTGGAAAGAATGGAACCGTCTTTGCCCTTGCCGTTGGCGACAAAGCCGTTCGGCCAGCCAGTGAACCCCTCTCAACCGGGAAAGAGTCCGTTTCGGTGACCTTGCTGGCTGATTCACCTTCGCCTGGTGCACCTGTCAATCTGGTCAATACCCGTTCGGAGACCGGTGGGGCACAATCGGTACTATATGGCATCGAAGCCGACGGTGGAGCTGAAATCTGGTGGGGATCAACCGAACTGGTGGGGCTGGATTGCGTTGAAACACCGCAGGGGACAGTTCTGCTTGGCACCGGGCCTCAGGGACGGTTATTTGAAGTTGATCGCCAGGGGCAAACCCAACTGGTCTTACAGACGACAGAAGACCACATCTCACATATTATGGCTGGTGCTTCAAGCGACCTGTGGCTCACAACCAGTAATTTTGGGAAAGTATGGAAAGTCACACCAGCCAAAGCTTTAAGTGGAGTTTATGTTTCGTCGGTCCAGGATGCAAAATTTGTCGCTGACTGGGGAATGATCTCCTGGCGTGGAACTGGCGAAGTTCGGGTGCAAACACGAAGCGGCAATACGGAAACACCTGATGGTACCTGGAGTGACTGGTCAGTTGAGGCGACCCGGGCTGAAGGTGAGCCGGTCAAAAGCCCAGCCGCACGTTACCTTCAATGGCAGATTCGGATGACTGATACCAGTCGTGTCGATAGCCTGCGCGTTGCCTATCTTCCAAAAAATATGGCACCTCGAGTGACGTCCTTGACGGTGTTATCACCAGGAATTGCCCTTCAGGAGACTTTCCAGCCTCCACTTGATCCAGCCATCACCACGGCTGGGCTTGATCCGACCCTTTTTGGATTGAGTGGTACCCTGCCTCCACGCAAGGTCTTTCAGAAAGGTGCCCGGTCACTGCAGTGGCAGGGTGAGGATGCCAACGGAGATCAACTTGTATATCAGGTGTACTACCGTATCCTGGGGCAGGCGTCCTGGTTGCCGCTTGGGGAAGCTCAGCGGGCGTCTTTCTATCTGGTCAATGCCGATGTTTTGCCGGATGGCCTGTATGAATTCAAGGTGGAAGCTAGTGATATGCCTTCGAATCCAGCCAGCCGGGTACTGGTCGGATACCAGATCAGCGATCCCGTCGAAGTTGACAATACACCACCCGTCATCAATGTACGTGGAGAGCCGATTCACGGTGTCACCGGGACGACCGTTGAATTTCAGGTGATTGATCAGATGAGTATCCTTCGTCGGGTTGAGTATAGCGTGAATGGCAGCACCTGGAGCCCGCTCAGTCCGGTTGATCGGATTTCCGACCAGAAAATGGAAACATTCCGATTGGAACTCAACCCTTCGACCTCGGTTCAACTGGTGGCAGTTCGGGCTTATGATGGGGCCGCCAATGCTGGGACTGTGACTGTAATGATCAACGGAAGTGGAAAGAAATCACCGGAGGCCAAGTAGATGGATCAGGATTTCTTTGTTGAGTTACGAAACCTTTCCTGTCGGTTTTCAGGAAAGACCGTTTTGAACCACCTGTCACTGTGCCTGCGGAAAGGAGAGTTTTTTAGCCTGCTTGGTCCTTCAGGCTGCGGCAAAACAACGACCCTGAGGATTCTGGCCGGCCTTGAGGTGCCCTCGACCGGTTCGGTGTGGATCAATGGAAACGAGATTACCGCGCTTCCGCCGGAATCACGGGGACTGGGATATGTTTTTCAAAATTACGCCCTCTTTCCGCACCTCAACGTCTGGGAGAATGTTGCCTTCGGGTGTCGCCTTCAAAAACTGGAAACCCGCCAGCTTGAGCAGGCCGTCTGTGACGCGCTTGAACTGGTCAGGCTGGGAGAGTATGGCAAGCGTCAGGTGTTTGAGCTTTCAGGCGGGCAACAGCAGCGGGTCGCGCTGGCACGGGCCCTGGCCATCCAGCCGCAAGTCCTGTTACTGGATGAGCCGTTCAGTAATCTTGATTCCCGGTTGCGTATTGAAACGCGGGAGCAGGTTCGCGAGATTGTGCGGAAACTAAAAGTAACAACCGTCCTGGTCACCCATGATCGGGAAGAAGCCTTTGCTTTATCTGATCGGCTGGCAGTGATGGAAGGTGGGGAGGTCAAACAGGTTGGCACCCCCCTGGAAGTGTATTTTACGCCTCAAACCGTTGAGGTTGCCCGATTTTGGAATGATGGGAATTGTGTCCCGCTGACGGCTGTTCCGACAGATGTTCCTGGTCTGAATCAAACAAACCCAACCGCCAGCCATGTATTTTTCCGAAGTGAGGATGCCCGACTGGCATTTCCAGGCGCAAAGCCGTCTGAGAATCCACCGTACCCGGAAGCCCTGGCTTTTCAGGGAGTCGTGCATTCAATCCAATTTACCGGTGCTTCCTGGCTCTGTGCCGTCAGTACGCCTGCCGGGCAACTTTCAATTGCGATTGCTGGTCGAGAACAATCGCCAGAAACCGGGCGCCCATGTTATGTTGTGGTTCCAACCGTGAATCTGCATTTTCTCAATGGTGCTGTTTGACTTTATTTTCTTTGTGAGGATCAACCGGGCATGCTGAAGCTTCTGAATGTTCTGAACCTCGCCCTTGTCTCGCGTCTGTGTATTGAATTTGAACCTGGCCTGAATGTTCTAACCGGAGAAACTGGTTCCGGAAAATCAATTGTGGTTGATTCGTTGGGAATGGTCCTGGGGGGACGTTCCTCTCCGGATATGATTCGGACCGGAGAGCAGAAAGCCTGTGTCGAAGCCGTGTTTAGTGTTCCCCATCATCCACAGGTCCTTGAGCTCTGTGCTGAGCACGGGTTGGAAGTAGACCTTGATGAACTCCTTATTCGTCGGGAGATCACCAGTCAGGGACGAAATCGTGTATTTATTCAGGATCAACTCTCAACCGTGAATTTTCTCAAGCAATTGCGACCCTTTCTGGTTGATATTCATGGTCAGGGAGATCAGCAAACGCTCATGCATAAGGAAGCCCATTCAGCGGTTCTCGACGCGTTTGGTGGTATTGATGGCCTGACGGCTCAGGTTTGTACGGCGTATGAAGCCTGGGATCAGGCTCGCACAGAACTGGCTGCGGCTCGACAGGGAGAAGCCGAGCGACTGCGGCGGGTCGATATGCTGGCCTTTCAGTGTCAGGAAATCGAGGCGGCCAAAATTACCAATACTGCGGAAGATGCAGAACTGGAAGCCGAACTGCATGTCCTTTCAAACGCTGAAAAACTGGTCATGCTGGCGACAGGTTGCTTTGATGCATTATATGAAGATGAGTCGTCGATTCTGACCCGGCTGGCGTCGGTGTTACGACGGGTTGATGAGTTATCGGCAATTGATCCCAGCATCGAGGAAGTCCTTTCGCCGCTGCCTGGGGTACGGTATGTAATTGAAGATGCCGCTTTTGCGCTCCGGGACTATGCCGAGCGGATCCGGTTTTCCCCAGAGCGGTTAAAGCAGATTGAAGACCGGCTGACTGACCTGACCCGCCTGAAACGAAAATATGGGCCAACACTGGATGATGTCGTTCGGACTTGCCTCGCAGCCAGGACACAATTAAAGCGACTTGGGGCGGGGGAGGAATATGCCCGGTCGCTTGAAATCGCAGTTGAAAAAGCCGCCGCTGTTTATGTTGAACTGGCTGAAACCCTGAGCGCCCGCCGCCGGGAGGTCGCCAAGGATTTTGAGCGGGCCCTCATGGGCGAACTGAAATTTCTGGCTATGGAAGCCACGCGGATTGAGGTCGCATTGACCCGAATGCAAAGCGATGGCCGGCCCAAATGGGGACCGACCGGGATTGACGAGGTTGAGTTTCTGGTCTCGCCCAATATCGGAGAGGAATTGCGCAGCCTGGCAAAAGTGGCTTCTGGAGGGGAACTCTCACGCTTCATGCTGGCGCTGAAGACAATTACAGCCCCGACTGATTTTCCACGAACCATGGTTTTTGACGAAGTGGATGCTGGAATTGGCGGTCGGGTCGCCGAAGCCGTCGGCCAGCGTCTGAAGCGACTCAGTGATCACCAGCAGGTGTTATGCGTGACCCACCTGGCCCAGATTGCCCGATTTGGGGCAGCCCATCTGGTGGTGTGGAAAGATGTCGTTGGAACCCGGACCGAAACCTTTGTCGAGCGGCTGGGAATTGATCAACGGGTCAACGAGCTGGCACGCATGATTGGCGGTGCCTCGGTGACCGAAGCTGCCCGGCGAGCAGCGCAGGAGATGTTGACCTCGGTTTAAATATTTGAAGGTTGGGGGCCGGAAGCTGGACGGGAAAGCCGGCGTACAGGGGATTGTGATCTCACCCTCCTGCCGCCACATCCTTTGGCTCGGGGCTTGTCCCGGCTGGGACGGACGGTATATAGTCAGACCAGCAGCTTTTTCAGTCAATCAATCACGGTCCAATCGAGATGAAAATGACCAGCCGCCTGGAGACAGGGAGACTGGATGGGCTCTTTATTTACAGAGGTGGGGGCAACATGGAAATCGAAATGAAAATTCGCGGTTTAATGATCGATCCAACCGCAAATACACCGATTGTGATTCTCAAAGATGTACACAGTGACGTCATGCTTCCGATTTGGGTGGGGCCGTTTGAGGCCAACGCGATTGCATTTGAAATCGAGAAAATGTCACCGCCGCGTCCGATGACGCATGATCTGATGCGAAACCTGATCATTCAGGTGGGTGGGAGTGTCAAGCGGATTGTGGTCACGGAATTAAAAGAAAATACGTTTTACGCGGTCATCGAATTGCAGGTTGGGGAACGGATTCTGTTTCTGGACTCGCGTCCAAGCGATGCCATTGCGCTGGCGCTCAGGACCGACGCCCCGATCTTTGTGAATGAAGAGGTCATTCGTGAGTCGAGCGCGACCCTGGTGGAAAAAGATTTGGATGAAAGCGCTGAACCGGGTGAGAGTTCAGCTGAGGAAATCGAGTGGCCCGAAGAAATAGATGAATCGGATATGGATCGGTACAAAATGTAAATCTTCTGTGAAAAGAGAAAGGAGCGACACTGCCTCGTCGCATACTGACTGGAATCAGTTCCAGGTCTGGTTCGAGATCCCAATGAAAAACAAATCTCTGAAATCTGAACGAAAAGCCGCGCCAGTTCCCGCCAAAGGTGCCGCCACGATTGCGATTGCCAATCAGAAAGGGGGCGTCGGAAAGACCACGACCACGATCAATCTGGCCGCGGCCCTGGCCATGCGTGGGAAACGGGTTCTGTTGCTGGATCTGGATCCGCAGGGGAACAGCACGCTTTCTTACCTCGATCAATCAAAAATAGAGCTTTCGGCCTATGATTTTTTGACCGATTTATCAATTCCAGCCGAAATTGTGATCCACCGTAGTCCAGTTGAAGGGCTGGATATACTGCCGGCCCGCATCAGTCTGGCCAAGTTTGAGACCCGGCTGGCCGGCGAGTTTGATGCGCCGTTTCGATTAAAAGACCGGCTGGAAGCAGTCAATACCCGGTATGATTACATTCTGGTGGACACGCCCCCAACCCTGGGGTTGATTACGGTGAATGCCCTGGTGGCATCGTCGCATGTTCTGATTCCGATTCAGTCCTCCTATTTTGCGCTGGAGGGAACGGACGATTTATTGGAAACGGTTGACAAGGTTAAGTCGCGGCCCAACCCGAATCTGAATATTTTGGGGGTGGTAATTACGCTGCATGACAAGCGGACAACGCTGTCACGAGATATTTTTCAGCAGATTCGGCAGGTTTTTGGGGAGCGGGTGTTTAACACAGTGATCACCAAATCGGTCCGACTTGAGGAAAGCCCGGCCTATCGGGAGTCGATTTTTACCTATGCGCCGCAATCGAGCGGGGCCATCGAATATGCAACCTTGTGCGAGGAGGTAATCAATCGTGTCTAAGCGAGGGCTTCCAACAACCGTCAAAATGCGGCATGAGGCACACTACGTTGAGGAATTGTGGCAACGAACCGGAGCGCCGATTGGGCGAATGATTCCGATTGACCGGTTGGAGCCGAATCCAAACCAGCCCCGAATGGAAATTGGCGATTTGACCGAACTGACGGCCTCAATTCGGGAAAAGGGGGTTTTGGAGCCGTTGCTGGTGCGTCCAAGTCAGGTGGGTGGGCGGTTTATGATTATTTCGGGGGAGCGTCGGTATCGAGCGAGCCTGATTGCGGGCTTAACCGAGTTACCCTGTATTGAGATGGACGTTGATGACCGGGCGGTGGCAGAGATTGCGTTGATTGAGAATTTACAGCGCAAGGATCTGACCCCATTTGAGGAGGCTGAGGGGTTATCGACGCTGGTTGACCGGTTTGGGTATACGCATGATGAGGTCGCCAAAAAAATCGGGAAGTCCCGGTCATCGATTACAGAGGCGCTCTCGATTAGTTCGCTTTCGGATGACATCAAGGAGTTATGCCGGGCGGCAAAGATTTCTTCAAAATCAACCCTGTTGCAAATTGTGCGCCAGCCGGGTGAGGATGAGCGGCGGGCATTGATTGCCCGGATTCAAAGCCAGGGGTTAACCCGAGACGATGTGCGTCGGGTCAGCAAGCCGCCAGCGCAGGGGAGACCGAGGCCTTTTTTATTTAAATTTCAGTCACCGGCGCGTGAGTTCACCCTGGAGTTAAAATTTAAGCGGTCTCGGGTCGAGCGTGAGGAAGTTTTAACTGCATTGCGGCGAATCGTTGAGCAGTTAGAACAGGAAGGGGCCAAAGAGGGTGACGGGTAAGCCCCGGTTCGAAAAACATGTACCTGGCCAGGCAGAAGCTATTTGGATGGCTTGGCCTGGCTTTGTTGTTTGCGCAATTGTTGTTGATAGTGTGTTGACATCCACTTACCGAAGCGGTCCAGGTATGGGTAGATTGGTTTAAATAGCCTGGCCCGCCAGCCACTGTTGAGGTCTCGCCAGACGGTAAAATATTTTTCAATATAGGTGCGGACTGCTTTTTCACGCTGGTTTGGCTTCAGGCCGTGCGAGAGGGTGAAGTGGTAGTGCTGGCCGATGAGGGACAGCGTGGCACCGGCAAGATTGGTTTTTAAGTTCAACCGGCTGGCAAGTCGCTTGACCAGACCTTTCTGTTCAACAAAATTGGCAAGCGCGATTTCAAACCAGGCGGGCATCCCCATGACCTTTGGGTGGTAGAGGCAGGGAAGTTTCTCACGCATCTCCCTGGCGATGGCTTTTTCCTGAATGCGGTCAACGAGGACAACTTTGCTAATACCGCGGGTATGTTCTTTGGGGACAGCGTCAAACACGCTCTGGATGAGTTTTTCCAGGTCAGGTTTGACCTGGATCGACGCCTGATTTTCGACTTTGATGGGCATAACCGGAAAATGACTCCTTTGTGGAAAAGCGGGAGTGTACGAAAGGAACCGGGCGGGGTCAAGGATCTGTTCCTTCTGAAGTATGAAGAAAAAAAGCAGTAAGACCATGGTACTTCAAGTAATACATGCAGAGTGTCACGTGGAACACCAACCTGATTGGATCACATAGAGTGGAGGGAAAGCTGGATGGCACGCGATCTTGGAAAAGCATTTCTGGATTATTTACGAGTGGAGCGGGGGTTATCGGCCAATACCCTGGAGGCCTACGGACGGGATTTAGAGAAGTTAAAGGGGTTTAGCGAGGCAGGCCAGCGGGATCTGCTGACGCTTGAGCGGCAGGACCTGGTTGATTTTATTCAAGTGTTGCGTGAGGGTGGGCTGGACTGGCGGTCAGTCGGGCGAGTGCTGGTCACGGTTCGAAATTTTTATAAATACCTGTTGCTGGATGGGTTTCGGAAGACCGATCCGACAGTTCATCTTCCGACGCCAAAGTCAGCCTCGGAATTGCCGCATTTTCTGACCATCGAGGAAGTTGACCGGCTGCTTGCCCAGCCTGAGATGAGTACTGAGATTGGAAAGCGAGACCGGGCGATCCTGGAGGTTCTGTATGCTACCGGGCTGCGGGTATCGGAAGTGGTAACGCTTAAGATGGTGGATGTAAATTGTGAGGTAGGGTTTTTGAGTTGCTTTGGAAAAGGCAGCAAGCAGCGGCAGGTCCCGCTGGGCAAGTCAGCGATTGAGTACCTGATTCAGTACTGGCCGGTACGGGCGCGGGCGCTGAAAGCAATCAAAGAGAAAGGAAAAGCACCGGGTTCAGAGCTGGTGTTTGTCACACTCCAGGGAAAGCCGATGACACGCCAGGGCTGCTGGAAGATGATTGTGGAGTATGGGAAGCAGGCTGGAATTGGCCATATTACGCCGCACATGATGCGGCATAGTTTTGCAACGCATTTACTGGAGCATGGGGCTGATTTAAGGTCAGTGCAGGTTTTGCTGGGGCACAGTGATATTGCGACGACCGAAGTGTACACGCATGTCACCAATGATCGATTGAAAGAGGTGTATAAGCGATTTCACCCGCGAGCTCAGTCATAGGAAAAGGGGATACCAGTCAGGAAAGCGCAGATTCTTTTTGAGTCTGATAATGTACATTATGTAGATCAATATCCAGATTTAAAGCCCACGCGGTAACTTTTCTTTTCGGTTACTTTCAGTTAACCTACCTTTGATTTGATTTCATCTAAACCATTCCAATCAAACCAAGTCGAGCCTTTTGCCTATGCCTACCCGACCTGTTTGCTGCCAGCCAGGTTCCAATCCGGAACATCAGCTTGAAACCGCCGCTCAACATCGCATTCAAGGCAGCCTGATTAAATCCAGACTGTTATTCCTCCACATCAAACACGGGGTTCAAACCCTCAAGAAAATCCTCCGAGTGTTACCAGTGGAGGATCAAAATTTACTCTGCAAAACAATTTATGTTGGCGAATGGTACTCACTGGCCACTCTGGTCCGGCTGGATCTCGCAATTGCTGCCGAACTGGGCGGGCAGTATTCAAATGTCTTTGAGGAACTCGGTCGGTTTTCAGCCGATCTCAACTTAGGTGGTGCCTATGAGCCACTGATGAAGAAAGACATTCACGCACTGCTGAATCTGTCTGCTGTCATGAATAAAACCTATCAGGATTTCGGCAAAGCTTCATACCACCAGCCCGAAGTCAGCGACCCAGCAGGCCGCCAGACGGTGCTGCTGAAACTCGAATACCCCGAACCGCCTCCATCACATTACTGTGAAAGCGGATTGGGGTATTTTCAGCACGCCGTTGAATTATGCGGTGGTCAGGACGTCACCGTTGAGATTATTGAATGTCAGCAACAAGGTGGGCGGTGTTGTTGTTTTAAGGTCCAGTGGGAACCGCCGACCGATGTCAGTCTTCGACCCAGTTCCACCAGATAAGTGAGTCAAAGCGGAACGGAACTGCCAGCTAAACCTGTCTCAGTGCCTGATCAAGATCAAACTCAGGTGTCCATCCCAACTCACAACCAATTTTTCCAAGGTCGGAGACATAGCGTTGTTGCTCATCGGTGCCTGGGGGCGTATCAATACCAGCAATGAGCGACGGATCCAGGCCCTGAACAGCGGCAATTCGATGAGCAAATTCAAGAAGTGTTCCCGAAAATTCAAGGCCTCCCCCAATATTGAATACGCCGCCTGGGTGATCCGACCGCAGAAACAACTGAAAGGCTCGGGCTAATTCCTGAGCCGGCAAAATATCTCGAACCTGCTGCCCCTGTCCTTTTAAGCGCAACGGATTCCCTTCCCGCAGGCACCGGGCAAACCCTGAGACCCATCCACCGGAATTGCCGGCTGATGGGGGCGCGAAAATGGTCGACAATCGAAAAATCCCCAACCTGAATCCTCGTTGAGCCGCATAAAAGCGGAGATACTCTTCGCCAAGCCACTTTGACCAGGCATAAGCATTCTGCCGGTCATAGGTGGTGGGACAGGCTTCGGAAACGGACACCTCACCGTCGCTTTGTGAATGGTAGATGTCTTTGGTTGAGGCAAAGATCAAGGTTTGTCCTTGATCCAGATGTTGAGCCAGAAATCCGGCGCCCTGGGCATTGACCTGAAAACAATTTCCGGCGGCCTGGGGTGACTTCCGGGTCTCAGCTGCCAGATGAATCACCGTCTGGTACCGGCAGAACCGATGTGCCTGATTCGGATCCAGAAAATCCCACCCCCCACGCCGGGAGGCTGAATCAGCCTGAAAAAATGCGCGCACCGCTGAGCCCAGATATCCATCGCCGCCAGTGACGACCACCGGTGTAAACTGCCGGGACATCGCATCAACTTCCCTTCTGTAAGTTACACAAAATTCACGTTGTTATTTGGATGGCGGAGCGTCCACATCATTTTATTGATCGGGTGGCAGCGACAGATGGGCTGACAGGTGGAGATATCAATTCCTTCATTGACTTTCTGACGGTGCTCGCTCTCCCAGATTTCACGAAATGACTGCGTTGCCAGGTCGCCCAGACAGAACTCAGGCAGCCCTCGGGTTTGTGAGCAGTAATAAACCTTTTTATTGGCTTCAATTACCGGGAAAAAGTTCGCGTAGCACTTCTTATAGGCACTTCGTTCGTAATCGGGCGTCAGGACACCCGCAAACTGATCTTCCTTGACAAAAACTTTAAAGTCATCTGTTTCGTGTTGTTTCGTAGCTCTGGCTTCCTGTAAGACCTGACTATAAAAATCATGATCATACTGGGTTGGAGATGACATTGGGTGCAAAATCACCGGCTTGATTTGGAAATAATCAATCCCAGTTTCCCGAACCCGGCGAACCGCAAGATCGAGCTCTCCCTGGGTCTCAGGTGAAACCGCAATCTGCGCCCCGATATGGACTCTGGACTGGTGTCGTTGCTTCTCGGCTGCCAGATCAGCCAGATTCTGAAGGACTTTCTCAAAGTCATCCACTTTATGGACCGCTTTTCGGGTTTCGGCGGTGCCGGCATTGAGCGAAATTCGAATCCACGTGCAGTGCCTGGCCACCACCTCCGCCTTTTTCGGGGTCAATAATCCCCCATGGGTAATAATGGCGGTTTCGATGCCCTTGCGCGTGGTATATTCAACAAATTCCATGAGGTTTGGATTGACAAATGGTTCTCCGCTCCCGGAAAAGATCATTGATTTGATGCCAAGTTCGGCGAGTTCATCGACCAGCGTTCGATAAAAATCAAGCGGCATCACGCTGCTGTCCGGGTACGCTTTGAGGGATTTATCGTCACCTTTATGGGAGCCAAAATACCCGCCGTGCATACACCAGGTACAAAAATGGTTACAAATGGTTGACGGGCTGAGTTCCATCGTCACCGGATACACGGTTCGGCCATGCCACCAGTCGTGCATTCGATCCATGTGGCTGAATAACTTAATCGGTGAGAAAACATCTCGATTGAGGTCTGGCTGGTGCATTTTCCTGGGTCTCCTTGAGAAGGACACATCACAAGTCAAACGGAAGATCTGAGGCCATCACAATCTCCCAGTCGGCTTTATTTGTCTGAAAGTGAAGCTTTTACAGGCCACCTGTGATGGGTGGTGTTGGGTAAGAAAAGAGGTCATCATCCGGAAATCAGCCTGGACTTGTCAAGCCATCATCGCGCTTGGTAAAGTCGTTTGGTCAAAAGTCTTTCAAGGAGAAGAAATATCACCCCCATGGGAAACAGAACACAATTCACCGCCAATGGACTCACCATTGATGGCTATCTGGCCGTGCCAGCTTCCGGTACCGGCCCCGGAGTGATTGTTTTGCAGGAATGGTGGGGGCTGGTCCCCCACATTGAATCAATTGCCGACCGGTTTGCCGCCGCTGGCTATACTGCGTTTGCGCCTGATCTCTACCACGGCCAGCAGGCAACGGGTCCTGATCAGGCTGGAAAACTGATGATGAGCCTGCGCATTGATGAGGCGGCCCGTGAGATGCAGGCTGCGATCCAGGGACTGCTGGCGTTGCCACACACCAGCGGCTTTTCAAAAGTCGGGAGCGTCGGATTTTGTATGGGCGGCCTGCTCTCACTCTATGCCGCCTGCAAAAATCCCGAAATTGGCGCCTGTGTTATTTTTTATGGTGGATTTCCGGGCGTTACGCCGGAGATTGCCAGCCTGACCTCACCGGTGCTGGGCCTGTATGCCGGAAAAGATACTTTTGTCACGGTTGCTTCCGTTCATCAGCTTGAACAAATACTTCAACACCATCAAAAACCCTATTCATTCCATATCTACTCTGACGCTGACCATGCCTTCTTTAATGACACGCGGCCCGAAGTGTATCGAGAAGCCGATGCTCGTGATGCCTGGGAGCGTGTACTGGCATTTTACCAAGCCCATCTGTGGGGTGGACATCAGGGCTAAGTCACTGGGCTGAAGCAGCCCGGCGAAACTCTTTGCCCCCATCGCACAGTCTCAACCCTCAAACCAGCCTGGGCCAGGCCGCTCAGGTTCTTTGATTACGCGTAATCCAAGGAGTACCAATGTCTTTCAATAAGATTACCATCGTCGGCTATTTAGGACGCGACCCTGAACTCCGCTATACCGCCCAGAACGTTCCGGTATGCACTTTTTCGATTGCGACGTCGGAACGCAAACGCGACGCAAAATCTGGGGGCGACCCTGCCGCTGAATCAACCACCTGGTTTCGAGTCACCCTCTGGCGCGAAAAAGCGGAACTGGCCAGTAAGTATCTGGCGAAGGGACGCCAGGTTTATGTTGAAGGGCGACTTTCAGTCCGTGAATGGCAGGACCGGGACGGCGTCACTCGAACCAGCCTGGAGGTAACCGGAACCGAGCTGCATTTCATTGATACCCGAAATGAAGCCGGCGGCGGGGCACCCAGCCAGGGAGGCCGGGAGTCATTGACTCGCTCATCAGCGGCGGGCAGTTCGGCAGCACACATCGATACCGATGCTCGGGCTGAAGTTGATGAAGATGATATCCCGTTCTAGTTTCAACCTTGATTTTCAACCTGACTGGTTGCCGGGATGGTATTTCGGCAACCAGTTTTTCTTTCATTCCCGTGAATCAAACCAACCTGCTGTCGCCTCGCACCATACCGCTCAATCTCTGTTTGCTGATCGCCCTGGCCGGCCTCACTTTCTTTTTTCACCTGGGAAGTGTTGGGTTGCTTGGGCCGGATGAGCCACGATATGCCCAGGTCGCCCGTGAAATGATGGACCGCGGCGATTGGATCACTCCAACCTTATTGGGACGTACCTGGTTTGAAAAACCAGCCCTGGTTTACTGGCTGATGGGAATCAGTTATCGCCTGTTCGGCGTTTCGGAATGGGCGGTTCGATTCCCCTCAGCCTGCCTGGCCCTGGGCGGTGTTCTCTGGATGTACTGGCTCGGCACCCGGGTTCACAGCCAGCGGTTTGGATTCTGGACCGCCGCGGTACTGGCATCGTCGTGCTTTTACTTTGGGTTTGCCCGGGGTGGCACCTTTGATTTACCACTCACGGTCTGTGTATCGGTGACCCTGGGCGCCTTTCTGTGGTGGGACCTTGCTCCAACCAGAACCAATCATGGCTGGCTGTGGGTATTTTATTTTTTTCTTGGAATCAGCCTCCTGGCGAAAGGGCTGATTGGCCTGGTCCTTCCAGCGGGTATTATTGGTGGATATCTCAGTCTGTCATCGACTTCAGTTCGTGATTTTTTCCAACGAGTCAATCGAACCCACTGGCTGCTTGGGAGCGGGTTGATGCTGTGCTCTGCCAGCATCTGGTATGGGCCAGTGATCTGGCAGCATGGGCATGCTTTTATCCAGGAATTTTTTATCGCCCATCACTTTCAGCGCTATACCTCCGATAAATATCATCACACCGGTCCAGTTTATTTTTACCTTCCAGTGATTCTGGGTGGACTGTTCCCCTGGACGTTTTTTGCCGTCCATGGGTTACTGGAACAGATAACCACGATCCGAAACCAATGGACCTCCCCGGTTGAAGCCAAACCTTCCCTTCCTGCCTTTAAAGTGGCCTGTTTCTCTCTCTGCTGGATTTTCTTTCCCCTGCTGTTCTTTAGCTTTTCTGGTTCTAAATTACCAGGATACATCCTTCCGATCTGGCCCGCCGCCGCCCTCATGGTTGGCACCTCGATTGAAAAACTCAGGGCCGATGGCTGTGCCAGGACTCGCCAGCGCCTGATGGCTGGCACCTCACTCCTGATTGGTCTGGGTGCGGGATTGGTCTGGGTGGCCGGTCAGAACGTGGTTCCCGTTCCTGGCCAGTTCATCGGGGTGGTTGGGGTGCTCGGTTGTCTTGGAAGCAGTGGCCTGATCCTGGCTTTTTGGCCTCAATCCCGGGCGCAATCGGGGTTTTACGGGCTTCTCTGCGGCGGGATGGCGCTCCTGGTGATCGTGATCACCATTCAGCTCTTTCCAGCCCTGGAGCGTCGCGAATCCTTAAAATACCTTTCGGTGACTGCCCGGCAGGCCATCTTACCTGGCGAATTGGTTACATTTTATAAATGCCGCAAATATGCACCGGTGTTTTACCTGCCAGCTCAGGTCCATTGCTGCGATATCGACCAGGAGCCAAACCGGTATGACCACCCGGATGACTTATACACATTTCTGCGTTCCAGAGGGAGCCTGCTGGTCCTTCTCCCAGCCTCGCTCGAACCTGAACTACGGACTGATCCGCGGTTTGAGGTCCAGCCTCTGGGGACAGAATTCACTTTCTCACTGATTCGTCTTCGCCCCACACGCCCTTTACCTCAGGACTGAAGCCGGAGGCATGCCTGGTTCCAGAGATGGTAGCGATACAACCACTTCGGTGCCTTTGCCACATTCACTGGTAATTCCGATTCGTCCTCCATACGCCATTACAATCTCTCGCACCAGCGTCAACCCGACACCGATGCCGCCACCACGAAAATTGGTTCGGGAGGTGCTGTGGTGGATTGAATTTTGCTGTTCGTAAAACGCTTCAAAAATCCGACTCAGCGCCGACGGCTCGATGCCAATCCCTGAATCTTCGACCACCAGCGCATACCAGCCTGGTTCGGCCAGACGCTGGATTTTTAACTGGATATGCCCACCGTCCGGCGTGAACTTGACGGAATTCAACAGCAATTCCCGCAGGATTTGCCGGAGCCGTAATCGATCACCAATCACTGGCGGCATACGATCAAGATCCTCTATGGTAATCGTATGTCCCCGGTGTGAGGCATAGGCGCGGACTTCTTCAACTGCCTGCTCGACAATCTTCTGGATCTCAAGCGGTTGTCCAATAATTAAGAGTGCTTCCTGGTAGGTTGAAAGCAGCGTCGTCAGGTTTTCAACAATTGAACCGAGACTGTTCACGGCCAGCGACATTGCTTCAGTGGCGGCCACGACTTCGGTTGGTGAGTCGGCTAACAATGGAAGCAGGTCGCAGTATCCCTGGAGAACCGTCAGCGGACCGCGAAGTTCATGGCTGGTCAGCCGCAGGAATTTTTCTTTCAAATCATTGAGCTTGGTCAGTTCACGATTGGCTTGTTGTAAATCCTGGTTTTGCCGTCGCAATCGGATCCGGTCGGCACAGCGTCTGACGGCTGTCTGGAGCTGATTGATATCAAAGGGTTTGAGTAGAAAATCGCTTGCCCCCAGTTGAATTGCTTCAATCGCGTCTTCAATGCGACCATATCCGGTGATGAGCAGCACTTCAATCAGTGGAACTTCCTGCTTTGCTTTTCGCAGAACGCTCAATCCGCCTTCACGGGGCATCTTTAAATCCGAAACAATAATATCCGGGCGAAAACTGGTCAGCATTGGCGGCACCTCGCTCCCATCAGCCACCGATTTGACCAGGTAGTGTTCCTGCAGTACTTCAGAACAAATCAACCGGATGTCAGCCTCATCATCAACAATCAGAACCCGTAATGGTGCCGCATCCGGCTCTGGCTTGAGAGAGCGAGTTCCGGTTGATTGATTCATATCCATCATAAACATTATGTTCCAGCCAGGAAGGGAGTCGCGAGCGTTTGATGATACTTCCAGTCGGATACCGCGTCCAGGATACGACTGGCGGTTTCGGTTTTCGAAAGAAATGGCAATTCACGACGACTGTTGTCACGGCCAAGGAGTGTAACCTGATTGTGAGCCACATCAAAACCGATATCGGTTCGACTCACATCATTGAGGGCAATCAGATCAATATTTTTTTGCCTGAGCTTTGATTCGGCATAGGATTCGAGGTGGTCGGTTTCAGCCGCAAACCCCACAATCACCTGGGTCGAAGCCCGCCGGCGACCAATTTCAGCCAGAATATCCTCAGTTGGTTCCAGTTCAAGCAGTAAACCAGTGCGTTTTTTGATCTTATTTGGCTCCATTGCGCGAGGGCGAAAATCACAGACGGCAGCAGCCTTTAAAATAACTGTGCTTTGGGGGAGGTTGTCCAGTACAGCCTGATACATCTGGAATGTTGTTCGCACCGGGATCAACTCAACCCCGGCAGGTGGTGAAAGTCGAGTGGGGCCGGAAATCAGAATGACCCTGGCCCCGCGGCGGCGGGCCATCTCAGCCAGCGCATATCCCATTTTGCCAGATGAGCGGTTTGTCAAGAATCGGACCGGGTCAATGTCTTCGATGGTGGGTCCAGCCGTTATCAGAACCACCTCCTGAGCCCAGTCCGTCCGCGGGGAGGTTAATTCCAGTGCTTTCTGAGCAATCACTGTCGGATCGGCCAGCCGCCCTTCGCCAACCATTCCACAGGCCAGGTATCCCGCTTCAGGTTCAATCACCGTGACACCGCGACGTCGCAGACGATCCAGATTCTCCTGGGTCGCGGGATGCCGCCACATTTCAACATTCATGGCGGGTGCCAGGAGAACCGGCGCCGTCACCGACAGATAGAGGGTTGACAGAAAATCGTCGGCGATTCCCTGCGCAAATTTGGCCAGGGTATTGGCGGTCAGTGGCGCCACCAGCAGCAGATCGGTCTGCTGAGCCAGCGCGATGTGTTTGATCTCTGAATCCTGATCGCGGTGCCACATATCGGAAATCACCGGCTTGCCAGAAAGGGCTTGAAATGTCAGTGGTTGGACAAATTCACCAGCATGACGTGTCATCACAACCGTCACCTCAACGCCCGCTTTCTGCAACTCGCGTAACACCAGCGCGGCCTTGTACGCTCCGATGCAGCCGGTAACCCCTAATGTGATTCGAATGGGTGTCGACATCAAACCTCCTGATGGCCACAAACCCAGAAAGCGCCCACACGAGCCTGGGCTGGCCAGGTGTCACATTCCTTAAGTTTTTGAAACATCCTTTTCCTCGGCTTTAGCCCTGTGGTAGGATACCCCTGCATTTTTACCTGATCCACCTCCACAATTCAATTCTTGATTCAGTTCCGGATTCTCCTATGCTCCTGGCACGCGTGATCGGCAATGTGGTGGCAACCCAAAAAAACGAGCGCTATGCTGGTGGTCGAATGTTGCTGGTTCAACCCATCACACCCGATGGGGTCGACCAGGGAAGCAATTTTCTGGCACTTGATATTCTCGACGCCGGAGCTGGAGATCAGGTGATTGTGGTTCAGGAAGGATGGGGGGCTTCGACGGCTTCAACTGGACGTGAAGGTGCCGCCATTGATGCCGCCATTATCGGAATTGTTGATCGGATTGAACCACATCCATCGCCGGCGACTTAAACTTTATCAGACATCATTCCTTTTTTGCGACGTTCCAATCCCATGACCGACCACCACACCGATCCACTTCTTGATCAACTGGCTCGCGAGATTTCCGTCAAGGTCATCCGAAATCTGGCGCTCGCTCCTTCCTCAACTCCAATCCCCGCTTCTTCGCCAGTTACGGTGCTCCACCATCCAGAACTCAATCACCCAAGCCAGGAACGATTTCTCTTCTCCACAGACCAGCTTGGCGAAATCCTTGAATTTTTAAGCCCCAAAGCCTGTGTGATGGAACCCCAAAAAGCCTGTGATCACTGTGATATTTGCTCAACCCGTGGTTTTTAATCAGTGTGGCTTCGATCTTTCTTTTTAATCCATCTCGTCTTTTTCTCATAAGGAGTTCAGCATGAAACCAAGCCAGTCGCTTCCCCCTTCGCTCTCACTTGAATTCCTGCGGGTTGTCGAACTCGCAGCAATTGATTCGTCACGAACGATGGGCCAGGGCAAACGCAAATTTTCTGACCACGTGGCCGTTGAAGCCATGCGCGATGCCTTACGGACGGTTCCCATCAACGGTCGAATTGTCATCGGCGAGGGGGAGCGTGACAAAGCCCCAATGCTTTATATTGGCGAACGCGTTGGCATCGGGGCCGAACTTCCCGATGAAGGAAACCCTTACCCGGCCGTTGATATTGCTGTTGACCCGCTCGAAGGGACCAACCTTTGTGCCACCGGGTCACCCAATGCCATTTCCGTCCTGGCAACGGCTGAACGTGGGGGGTTACTCAATGCGCCAGATATGTATATGAACAAACTGGTCGTTGGGCCGGCAGCCAGAGGTTGCCTGCGGATTGATGCTCCGGTTAAGGAAAATCTGAAGATCCTGGCCCGACGGCTTGGCCGAACGATTGAAGACCTTGTGGTCGCAGTGCTTGACCGGCCTCGCCATGCCAGACTGATTCAGGACATCCGCGAAGCCGGAGCACGCATCCAGCTTATCTCGGATGGCGACCTCTCGGCTGGCATCAGCGCGGCGGTGGGTGGATCTGGAGTTCATGCCGTGATGGGAATTGGCGGTGCCCCCGAAGGTGTATTGACCGCGGCGGCCATGAAATGTCTCAACGGTGAAATCCAGGCCCGTTTTGTCTTGAAAGATCAGCTCCATCAGGAAGATCACTCAAAAGTCACGGATGATTCAGAAACACTGGATCGAATGAAGAGCATGGGATTATCAGACCCAACAAAGGTGTTCTTTACCGATGATCTGGCGCCTGGCCGCCACATTCTCTTTTTAATGACTGGTGTCACCGATGGAAAAGTCCTGCGCGGCGTTCGCTTTTTTGGCACTGGAAAACGAACCGCATCTCTGATTATGAAAACCGAACCCCACCAGGTCCGGTTTGTGGATACCGTTCATATTGAAGGCGGCCCCGATACCGTCATTCGCTTCTAAACCTGGATCTTCCAGGCTGGGTTTTACCTTCCGTTCCACCAGATATCAGTCAGGTGGAACGGTTTATTCACTTTCAAGGGAGCAAGTTGTGGTATGAATCGAAGGAAAGTGAATCTGAGCACATTTGTTCACCTCATCGCCCTTTCCGCGTTGTTTGTTGGAACACCGCTCACCGCGTTGAGTGACATGCCCAAAATCCCTGCGGAACAAAGACTTTCCGCCCTGAGCGGTACGGTGAAAGACACCATCGGCCTCCCACTGGTGGGTGCGGTGGTGTCCGTGCTCTCCGGTCAGGATTTTCGTCAGGTGACCACCACGTCGCAGACCGATGCTCGCGGATGGTTTCAAATCCCAGACCTGCCTCCTGGCCTCTACTGCCTCAAAATATCGGCCACCGGGTTCCAACCCTTGCTTGGCAAACCAATTGAAATTGGGACCAATCACCAGCCGGAATCCAACTTTGTTCTCCAGCGGGCGGCAACCGTGCTTAAATCCCAAAGCATTGATCCGGTTAAATATCAGAGTCGTCGCAATCGAACCGTTTTTCAGCTTGATGACGATGAAAATCCTGACATGCTCCTGGCCCAGGAAATCCATTTTCAACCTCAGTTCCACGGTTCAACGACCTTGATGTCCCAGTCTTCCGGACTCACCGCACTCGGGGCTCCATCCGTGAGCCTGAACTCTCAACTGACCCACCAGTTTTCCGAGTCGGTCTTTCTGGAAACCAGTCTGCAAACCAATGGGGCGGCGGCCTCAGTTGATCAGTTTTCATTCCAGGTTCGAAGCTTCCTCCAGGGACATGCCCCTACCATTTCCGCCGGGTATACCCGGTTGCGCACCACAAACGGCACCGACTCAATGTCAACCATTGGGAAATTTACCGTTCGGGCGACCGACACCTGGCAAATCGGTGACAAGGTCCTGCTGATTTATGGTGTTGACTATGCCCAACTCAGCCAGGCCCAGGATACAACCATCCAGCCCTATATCGGCCTGCGATGGGCACTCACCCCTCACACCCAGTTGTTCGGCGCCGTGTCTCACGAAGGTGATCTTTCATTTGATGCCACACCCCACCTCGAAGACCGGTCCACTCCGTTTCAAAGCATCGCCGAGCCCCAACTGGCCGTGACAACGTCAACTCCCGACGATCTTCCCCGGATGCAACTTGACCGGACCCGACGCTACGAAGCTGGCCTCGCTCACCAGCTTACCTCCCGATCAACCATCGAGACGACCCTGTTCCTCGACACCGTCTCTGGTCATGGCATCGGTCTTGCCCTCCTGGAGCCAAATTCCGTCCTGACAGATCGCGTCCGCCAGACCCCGCTCATTATCGGGCAAAACGGGGTTCAGCACGGCGTTCGCCTGTGGTACCGTCGCCGACTCACCCCAACCGTCTCAGTCGCGGCTGGCTATGCGGCTGGCTATGCTCAAAAACTGGCGCTGACCTCAGCCACCGAGATTGATCCCCGCGCCACTTCCAAAATTGAGTTCCAACCCTCACGGTTTCAAGTTCTCACCGCCCGGATTGATGCTCATATCCTGCAAACTGGCGCCACCATCACCGCTGTGGTGCGCAAAACACTGGGCAATCCCGTTTTTGCCGTGGATCCATTTCAAGGCCGACTCCCGGCCCTGGATCGTGGAATCAGTATTTTTGTCTCGCAACCGATTCCACTCCCCCAATTAATCCCAGGTCGCTGGGAAATTCTGATTGAAGGCCGGAACCTGTTTGACCAGACCGAAGACCTGTCAGCCGAAGGCATGACCATTCAATGGCTCTCAACTCGCCGAACGCTCCGTGGCGGTCTTGGCCTGCGCTTCTAATCATCGCAACCGGGAGCATCTCGCTCCCGCTCATCCCGTCTTTTTCACGTTGTGCCGCTTATGAAACCTGCAGTGAATTCCAAAACACTTTTTGTTGGAATTTCGACTGTCATTTGCCTGCTTCTGGCATCGCTGAACCTCTTTGAGCGACTGGCCCAAAAACCACTCGCCGATGATGGCGTCATCTGGCAATCGGCTGCCCAGGGACTGCGGGTTCAGTATGTCCGGCCAGGGAGTGCGGCAGATCGGGCCGGGCTTGTCCCAGGCGATATCCTGCGGGCACTTGATTTTGACGGCCAGCCGATTGCGATTGATGCGGACTGGCAGGTTCAATACTACCTCGATGAAAAGATCGGAATTGGCGGCAAAGTGACCTATCTGGTTGAATGCTTCAACCCCCTTGGCCTGAGCAAAGGATTGTGGGCGGCTGAACTCTATGATATTGGCACTCAGCCCTCCCGGTTTACGATTGACCTGTACCTGGGTTTTATCGGACTCATCTATCTCCTCATCGGGCTGTTTGTTTTTCACAAACAGGATCACACTCCACAAACCCTTCACTTCTATTTTATCTGCCTCCTGTCATTCCTCTACCTGGTCCTGAGCCCAAGCGGCGACTTCGACTGGTTTGATAAACTGGTCTCACTCATCGATAATGCCGCCCTCACCCTGCTCTGTCCCGTCTTTCTTCATTTTTGCTCTCAGTTTCCACGTCCCAGCCCCTGGCTTGAAAAACACCCATGGGCCACTCGCATCCTCTATGTCCCGGCCCTCTTTTTGATCGGTCTGGAAATCACCCACCTCACCCTCGGCAAAGAGAACCTGAATTTGTTGGAGATCCGCCCCTGGCTCAACACCGCCGAAATCGCTCATTTTACCCTGTTCTTTATCTCAAGCGCCTCAGTCGTAATTGTCACCTTTACCCAAACCCGCGCCAGTATGCTCCGTCAGCAAATTAAGTGGATTGTGTGGGGGTTGAGCCTGGGTATTTTCCCCTGGACCATTTTCTATGCCTATCCCTATCTCGCTGGCATCGGCATTACCCCGCTGATGACCGCCCTTGCCGTCGGCCCTACGGTCTTTATTCCACTCGCCTTTGGGTATTCGATTGTTCGCTATCGGTTAATGGATGTTGACATCATTGTCCGGCGGAGCATGACATATGCACTTGCCACATTATCCGTGATCGTCCTCTTCATGCTTGGCGTCGTCAAATCGGCTGAATGGACTCGCGAGCTGTTTCCTTCCATTTCAAATTCAGCCATGACCGTCCTCCAGGTGGCGGTCATGTCCTGTGGCGCCATGCTTTATTCACCACTCAAAAACTGGCTCCAGGAACGCATCGACCGGATGTTCTACGGCGATAAATACAACTACCGCCGCGGAATTGCCGACTTTGGCCGAACCCTCTCCACCACCACCTCACTTCCTGACCTGCTTGATGCGGTGGCCGATCGGCTCACGGAAATGCTGGCCGTCGATGACCTGGCCATTTTTGTCCAGGCCAATCCCCACACCCACCCACTCTTCCGACTGGCCTATGCCAAAGGCAATGCCCTGGTTGATTCGCTTCCCCCTGAAGTAGATCGGTTTTTACGTCAATACATTTCTCACCAGACCCTTTCGCTCCGCAGCGGGCGCATTTCCCGCACCTATATCAACCCCGAAGGCACGCCTCTTACATCACCGGAGTATGATCGCAGCACCCCAGCCGTACTCTCTCATTTCCTCCCCTGCATTGTTCGCGATCAAATCGTCGCCGTCATCGGACTCGGGCGCACCCAGGATCGAACCCTGTTAAGCTCTGAAGACCTTGATTTACTCTACTCGCTGACCCCCTATGTGGCCGTCGCCATTGAAAACAGCCTGCTCTATCAATCCGAGTTGGAACGAACCCAGGAGCTGGCACTCCTCAAGGAATTTAACGAAAATATCATCGAAAGCATCAATGTCGGCATTCTCACCGTTGACCCCCAGGGCCTGATCACCAATTGTAACAGCGCCTTTGAAGAACTCTTCTCGGTCAGTCGCGAACAGGCCGAAGGCCAATCCGTCGAACAACTCTTTGATGCTGATCTGGTTCAAACCATGCGCGATGTGACGGGAAGCGTGAGCTGGGCGCTCTCTGATGTGCGCAATATCTACCGGTATCGGGCCACCACCCGCACTGAGGAACCACTGGTTCTCAATATCAACCTCTCCCCCCTGAAGACCAAAGATGAAGCCGTCACTGGCGCCTTGATTGCCTTCGAAGACATTACCAGCCGGGTCCGGCTCGAAGAACAACTCCGTGAAAACGACAAATTATCGTCCATTGGCTTGCTGGCTGCCGGTGTCGCCCACGAGGTCAATACACCATTGACCGGTATCTCCAGCTATACCCAGATGCTGCTGACCCAAACCCCATCCTCCGATGTCAAGCACTCCATTCTGGAAAAAATCCACCGTCAGACCATTCGTGCCTCAGATATCGTCAATAACCTCCTGAATTTTTCGCGAACCGGAAACGCCAGCTTTTCACAACTCAGCATCGCCAAACTGCTCGACGATACCTTGCAGTTGCTTGAACTTCAAATTCGCAATACCCGCATTGAAATCGTTCGTGAGTATAGCCATACCCTGCCACCGGTCCTCGGTCAGGCCGGCAAGCTCCAGCAGGTCTTTCTCAACCTGATTCTCAATGCCCGCGACGCCATGCCCGACGGAGGCACCCTGCGTATCTCAGCTTCTGTCCACGAAGACTCACTGGTTGTTGACTTTGCCGATACCGGTGAAGGAATCCCCTCTGAATACATCGCCAAAATTTATGACCCCTTCTTCACCACCAAAGAAGTAGGGCGTGGGACAGGCCTCGGCCTGGCCGTCAGCTATGGCATCATTCAGGAACATTCTGGCCGGATCTTTGTGGAGAGTGAACCCGGCCATGGCACCTGTTTTCGGGTCAAACTCCCCTGCCAGGTACACCACGCCTCATTTCAGGCAGTTGGAGATTAGGAGGACTGGAGCTGGGGGCTGAAATACTCGGGCTGAAAGTCTCGCAAGCTCGGGGCTCAAGAAAACGGGGAGACAGAGTCCGTAACCCGCTGTCTTCCGCCCCAGATCTTAAGGCGTTTCGATTAGACTTTTCAGAAGGGTTGGTTTATAACTTGCGGCTTGTTTCGCTCGATCCATCGATCTCGTTTCTCGATAGACCAACTCCGACAATCCAAATTTTCCTTTCGTGGAATGGGGCTTCCCCCCCGGTTCCCTTGCTGGTGCATGAAAAAAAGTCCATTACTCAAACTCAAACAAAAATTGCGGGAAGCCCACCTGGTAGCCAAAGGGCTTCTTTCAACCTCTCATCCCATTCTGGTTCATATCATCCCAATGCGCCGGTGTAATCTGGCCTGCACCTATTGCAATGAATACGATAAGACTTCTGATCCTGTCCCATTGGATGTGATGTACCGCCGAATCGACAAACTGGCCGAACTGGGCACCACCATTGTCACCGAAAGTGGGGGTGAACCCATGATGCATCCCAATATCTACGACATCATTGCCCGGGTTCGTCAACACGGAATGATGTCTGGCATTATTACCAATGGGTATTATCTCTCACCTGAGCGCATCAAGTTGCTCAATGAAGCTGGCCTGGAATACCTTCAAATCAGTATCGATAATGTCACTCCGGACGAAGTTTCCCAGAAAAGCCTGAAGGTTTTGGATAAAAAATTACAAAACCTCGCTCAGTACGCTCAATTTGAGGTCAATATCAATTCGGTCATTGGCGGTGGAATCAAAAATCCGCAGGACGCCATTACCGTTGGTCGTCGAGCCGCGGAACTCGGGTTTTCAGTCTCGGTTGGCATCATTCATGATGGCCACGGTCATCTCAAGCCACTCACCCCCGACGAAGCCGAAGTGTACCGGCAACTGAAAAAAATCGGAAAGTCCGGCCATTCTCAAATTACTCAATTTCAGGATGCCCTGGCCGAAGGACGCCCCAACCAGTGGAAATGTCGAGCTGGCGCCCGGTACCTCTACATCTGTGAAGATGGGCTGGTTCACTATTGCTCCCAACAACGAGGCTACCCTGGAATCCCCCTTGAAAATTACACCCGTGACGATATTATCCGCGAGTACAATACCCCGAAACCCTGTGCCGATTACTGCACGATTGCCTGTGTTCACAAAGTCTCGAAAATGGATTTCTGGCGTGACCCTCAATATCATCAACCAACCATGGTTGAAACCGGAAAATAGCTCTTTGAATGAAGAATTGAGAATGAAGAATGAAGAATGAAGAATGAAGAATGAAGAACGTGGTGAGCGGATAGTTGTTTCGTATCTGGTGCTTCGTATCTGGAGACATCAATATGTTCCAAGAACCAACCGCTTTCTTCATTCTCAATTCTTCATTCTTCATTCTCAATTCTTCATTCTTCATTCTCAATTCTTCATTCCCAATTCTTCATTCTTCATTTCATTCCCCGGCCCGGTGGTGGAATTGGTAGACACGCAGGTCTTAGAAGCCTGTCTTGCAAGAGGTGTGGGTTCGAGTCCCACCCGGGTCATCACACCACAATCAGACTGATGCCAGTTCAGGGTTGAAAAAACTGTTCGTTGAAAACAAAAGACTTATCAAAATCTCAAGTTTTAGACGTTCAATCTGCCGTCTGTAAGTTGTTGATTTTGAAGTCTCAATTTCAACCCTTAATTCGCACGACTGAAGCGCCTCGCGTCATCATTGCGTTATCCCCTGCGCATTCTGGACTGTAATTCTTCAGCCCGTGACTTCTCGCGTAATGCCTGAGCCTGGGCAGTCGCCATGGCGGTTCGCTCCCGTGCCAGTTGCTCTAAGAGTTGTTGATTGCGTTTTTCGAGCGCTTCAATCCGACCTCCAGTATTTTGCCCCTTGACTTCATCCAACCTGGCCAGTGCTTCGGCATATTCCCGCTGTACTTTTTCGAACTTGAGGACCAGGCTGTCTTTTTCAGACCGCTCAGCCTCCAGGGCTCGTTCCAGCGAAAGGACCAGCGAGGCACTTTGCGCGGCCCGGGTCTGGGCCTCGATTGATTTACGTTCTTCTTCATTGGCCCGGGTTTGAGCCAGCAATAACTGCCGCTGAAGTTCTTCTTTTTCTTGTTGAAGATCAAACGTATGATTTTTCAACCGCTGGTTTTCTCCCTGTAACAGCTCGCACTCGCCAGCCACCCGATCCAACTGAAGTTGGAGTTCCCTCGCCGACGTCTCCAGTTCCTGAACCCGATCCTCAGCCTCGTTGGCTTCGAGCACCTGGGTCATCACCACCGAGTCAACTTCCTGCTGCACCCACGTGTATGCCGCAAAAGAGACCTCACGGGCAAAAGTCTGTGTTACCTGCTGAAACCAATCAGGAACTTTTCCCTCCCACTCCTCCTTCTTTTTGTTTTCAGGCAGTGGAGATCGGAGTGGTTCACGATTTCGGACAGTCTGTCCCACGCCAGCCTCAGGTTCTTCAGAAGCCAGTTTTTGAATAAATTTTTGGATTGTGGAGTATGAACCGCGTCCAACCTCAGTTCGAATGTTCAGGATTGTGACTGGCACCTGAGCTGTTTTTAACCGTTCGACCGCATCAATAAATTCTTCCCAGGTTAGTTTGGCCATAGCGGATTTGCACTCAATTCCTTTTCTGTTCAAGGTAATTCTACTATTTTGCAATAAATACCCCGTATTACGGGAAGGCTAAATCATTGGAATACTTGTATTTTCCTCAATCCTTAGCCCAATGCCCTCAGCCCCAAATGATAGTATCGTACCCGGTCATACGATCTCCATTTCGCCTGGCACTTGCCGATGATTCCATAAATGTAATTACAGACGCAACCGTAAATTCTGAAGGAGGGCAATCACTGACAACGTCCAGTCAAGGCGTCTGAGACGTTGATCCACCAGCCGGTGGGTATCGGATGGCGAAAAATCATTGCTGCAACCCTTCAGAATGGATATTGTTTCGCCTCCCGACCTGATACTGGGCGGGAGATCACACCAACCGGTTCGCGGTCACGACCTTCCACTCTGGCGACTTCATTTGGAACTGGAAAAATGATTCCCCCGAAAGAGTGTCCCGGTGCTTCAGAACCTCAACCCCGCGAGACCGCACTGATTTTACTTTCTTATACCAACTTTTAAGCTCACAAGGAGAATCCACACTATGCTGCAAGTCGGTCAGAAAGCTCCCGATTTCAATATGGCCAGCACGAAAGACCTTAATACTCTGGCTGAAAATGTAAAACTATCGGATTACGCCGGAAAATGGCTGGTCCTCTTTTTCTACCCACTTGACTTCACCTTTGTCTGTCCCACTGAAGTAACTGGATTTAGTGATCGAGTCAGTGAATTCCATGATCTTGGCGCCGAAGTGGTGGCGGTCAGCACGGACAGCGTGTACTCACATCGGGCCTGGATCGAAACCTCACGTGAGAAAAATGGGGTCGGGCCGATCAACTTCCCACTCGCCAGCGACATTACCAAACAGGTTTCCCGCGATTTTGGGGTCCTGATCGAAGACCGCGGCATTGCCCTGCGTGGGTTGTTCATTATTGATCCCAATGGCGTCCTCCAGTATCAGGTCGTCCACTCACTCAACATTGGTCGCAACGTTGACGAAGCCCTCCGGGTCCTGGAAGCCTTACAATCCGGGGAACGCTGCCCAATCAACTGGAAACGCGGTCAATCACATATCTAGCAGGGCTAAGGGCTTGGGGCTTGAAGACATCGGGCGGGACTGCGGATACCTGTTTGCTTGTGCCCCGAGCCCTCATCTGTGGTATACTGGCCAGTTTTTGCCCGACGCCTGGGTAAAAACCTGAGTATTGCACCGGGCTGAAGTTCGAGCGCTCCAGTTCACCACCCTCAACCATCATTCCCGACTCTCAATCTGATTTCATATGAAAGCTACTGTTCACGTAACCCTCAAACCTGGAGTTCTTGACCCCCAAGGACAGGCCATTCACCACGCGGCTGAAACACTCGGCTACCAGGCAATTGCCGCCATTCGCCAGGGAAAATTTTTTGAAATCTCAATCGCAGATGGCGTTTCGCCTGAAACCGCGCAGGCTGAAGTTGAAAAACTGGCCCATGAGGTTCTCTCCAATCCAGTCATTGAAGACTTCACGGTCTCAATCGGACCACTTCAGCCAGCCATTCCAGGAGGCCAGGCATGAAATTCGGGGTACTTGTTTTTCCTGGGTCAAACTGCGACCACGACACCTATCACGTCATCAGTAAAGTCATTGGCCAGCCGGTTCAATTTATCTGGCATCGGAATACAACCCTGAACGGATGCGATGTCGTGTTCCTGCCGGGCGGGTTTTCCTATGGGGATTATCTGCGATGTGGCGCTATCGCCAGCTTTTCACCAATTATGCAGGCGGTGAAAGAATTTGCCGCCCAGGGCGGCTATGTTGTTGGCATTTGCAATGGATTTCAAATTTTATGTGAATCCAAATTACTTCCCGGAACGTTGCTCCGCAACCGTGACCTGAAGTTCACCTGCCAGTTTACACACCTGCGCGTTGAAAATAATTTAACCCCCTTTACACGCAATTGTTTGCCATCGAGTGTCCTGTCACTGCCAATTGCCCATGGCGAGGGAAATTATTTCTGTACGGCGGAAGAATTATCAGACATGCAGGCTCATCAACAGGTCGTTTTCCGCTACGCCACCCCAGAAGGTCACATTACAGATGAAGCCAACCCCAACGGCTCACTCGACAATATTGCCGGGATTATCAATCGTGCCGGGAATGTACTCGGAATGATGCCCCACCCCGAGCGGGCCTGTGAAGAAAGTCTGGGTGGAAGTCAGGGTTTGAGAATCTTTGACTCCCTCCTCACCTCAGTCATCGAACGCCTCAAAGCCCGCGATGCCTGACTCTGGTATGGCCGGGAGAGCAGATGACAGGCTCTGCTTTGCCTGTCATCTGGTCTCCCGCTTCTTCTGTCACCTGTTATGCTATCCCTCTGCCAGTTGATCTTTCTCTTGGTTGCTGGAATAAAGCCGCAGGCTTTGAAATTTTTCTTCATGACAAGAGAAAGCCACTACGGTATGCTCTCGGTGAAAAAATACCGCTGATTGATCACCCCCACAGCACCATTCCTCTCTTATCCAGATTGCTGTGGAAGTCTTCACCCAAACCAACCAAACCGAATTCTTTCTCTTGAAAACCACTTGCTCCTGAACGCGGTATGGTCGCTGGCTTTGACCTCCCATTGTAAGCCCTGACCACGCACCAGGAATGGTTCTTCAACCCGGCCAGGCAGCCCACACACCGTCTGCCTTCGGCTCAGAAGTCACACCTTCAGCTCAACAAACCAAAGAGGACGAATTGTTATGAGTACACCACGCCCATCTGGTTCAGTCGATACATTGTGCGTGAATGCGATCCGCACCTTATCGATGGATGCCGTGCAAGCCGCTAACTCAGGTCACCCAGGAACCCCCATGGCCATGGCGCCTGTTGCCTATACACTCTGGAATGAATTTCTCCATTTTGATCCCGAAGATCCAATCTGGCCCAATCGGGATCGCTTTGTTTTGTCCATGGGGCACGCATCAATGCTGCTCTACAGCATGCTCCATTTGACAGGTGTCAAAGCTGTCAATTCCGTGTATGAAAAAACTGGTGAACCATCGGTTCCACTTGATGATATCAAACGCTTTCGCCAGCTTGACAGTCGCTGCCCTGGTCACCCGGAATACCGCTGGACCTCCGGGATCGAAACCACCACCGGGCCGCTGGGTCAAGGCATTGCCACCAGCGTCGGGATGGCGATTGCCGGCAAATGGCTGGGCGCCACGTATAACCGACCGGGGTTTGATATTTTTAACTATCGGGTGTATGCGTTGTGTGGTGATGGATGCCTGATGGAAGGAATTTCCCAGGAAGCCGCGTCGCTGGCCGGGCATTTAAAATTGAACAATCTGTGCTGGATTTATGACAACAATAAAATCACGATTGAGGGAAATACATCCTGGGCCTTTAGCGAGGACGTTGCAACTCGTTTTATCGGATGCGGCTGGAATGTAACCCGCGTCGGGGATGCCAATGACCTCGATATGCTCCGGCGCGCCTTTCTCACTGCCCAAAAAGAGTCTGACCGCCCCACCCTCATTATCGTTGATAGCCATATTGCCTATGGCGCTCCGAATAAGCAGGACACCCACGCCGCTCATGGCGAACCGCTCGGCGAAGAAGAAATCCGACTGACAAAGCGCAACTATGGCTGGCCTGAAGATGCCAAATTCCACGTTCCCGAAGAAGTCTATGAACACTTCCGTAAAGGAATCGGCGCCCGTGGCCACCAGGGACGAAACGAGTGGATCGTCAAATTTAACGAATACAACAAAGCCTATCCCGATCTGGCCGAACAGGTTTTTCGCATGCAAAAACGTGAACTTCCCGAAGGCTGGGACAAAGACCTCCCGACCTTCCCGGCAGACCCCAAAGGCCTGGCGGGTCGTGATGCCTCTGGAAAAGTTCTCAATGCACTGGCCAAAAATGTTCCGTGGTTGATTGGTGGCTCAGCCGACCTGGCCCCCTCGACCAAAACCCGACTGACCTTCCCCGAAGCCGGTGACTTTACGGCTGACAATTATGCCGGGCGGAATTTCCATTTTGGTATTCGGGAACATGCCATGGCCGCGGCTCTCAACGGGCTCTCCTTGTCCAAGATTCGCCCGTACGGCTCTGGTTTCATGATTTTTTCAGATTACGCCCGGCCATCCATCCGGCTCAGCTCGATTATGGAAATTCCAACCATTCATATTTTCACCCATGACTCAATCGGAGTGGGCGAGGATGGACCAACGCACCAGCCCGTCGAGCACCTGGCCTCACTGCGGGCCATTCCTGGACTGCTGGTGATCAGACCAGCCGATGCCAACGAAGTCACTGAAGCCTGGCGAAACATCATGCAGATTAAACATGAGCCTGTGGCATTGATTTTGACCCGCCAGGCCCTCCCAACCGTTGACCGGACCCGTTTCGCCAGTGCTGAGAACGTCAAATATGGGGCCTATGTCCTGGCTGACCCGCCGGATGGTGCGGCGCCAGATGTCATCCTGCTCGCTTCTGGATCCGAAGTTTCACTGTGTGTTGAAGCCTATGAACAACTGACCCGCGAAGGCATCAACGCCCGCGTTGTGTCCATGCCCTGTTGGGAAATCTTTGAACATCAGTCGGCTGAGTATCGCGAGTCAGTGATTCCAGATTCGATTCAGGCCCGCGTTGCGGTCGAGCAGGCTTCCACTTTTGGGTGGGGGCGCTATGTCCATCATCGTGATGCCATCATCGGCATGCACACCTTCGGTGCCAGTGCGCCACTCAAGGAACTGACCAAGAAATTTGGATTTACCCTTGAAAATGTGGTGGCTACGGCCAAACGTGAAATCGAACGCGCCAAATAGCTTTTCAATCAAGAGCGAAGGAGCGAAGGACCGAATGAGAAGCCCCCAAAATTCTCGTCGATGACACACCTTGCTCCTTTGCTCCTCGCCATTTGCTCCACCACTCCTCACCCCTTGCCCTCCCTTCGCTCAAGAATAAAGTTGATCCCTTCCCAAGTTTGGCTATACTGTGCGCCACATTTCGTCATCGCTTGACTTATCTTCTCCCAGCTTTTGATTTTCACCAAAACTTCAACCCTCACCCAGGCAGGTGAGAATCAGCAACCAGCGGCCAGGTCAGTTACGCTCCAGCGATTGACCGGCTGGGGGAGTCGTTTGACCATTTCCCTACCTGCTCGGAGAATTGCTTTTAAGTCACCCGGCGATGGCATTCAATCGATAATTTATGAGGACCAAAGCGCATGCCAAGTAAGCTCACAGCTACAAAATCAATTGATGAACTCATGAAGGAATCCAACAACCCTGAACACGGGCTCAAACGTGCCCTGGGTCGGTTGAATCTGACAACGCTTGGAGTCGGCGCCATTATCGGGGCTGGTATTTTTGTCCTGACCGGTTCAGCAGCAGCCCAATATGCCGGCCCGGCGATTGTGCTTTCATTCATCGTGGCTGGAATTGGGTGCCTGTTCGCCGGGTTGTGCTATGCCGAATTCGCCTCCATGATCCCCATCGCCGGAAGTGCCTACACCTACGCCTACGCCACCATGGGAGAGTTCCTGGCCTGGATTATCGGCTGGGATTTGATTCTTGAATATCTGTTTGGGGCTTCCACCGTCGCCGTCGGATGGTCAGGCTATATCGTCAGTTTCCTCAAAGACCTGGGTCTGGTCATCCCACCCGCCCTCTCCCAGGCCCCGCTGGCGTATAACGCCGCGACCCATGGCTGGACTCAAACCGGTGCCATGATGAATCTGCCGGCAATGTTTATTGTGGCCCTGATGACCGCACTGCTGGTCGTTGGGATTAAAGAATCCGCGTATTTTAACAATCTGATCGTGATCATTAAGATTGTTGTGATCTTGCTCTTTGTCGGATTTGGATTTGCCTACATTAAACCAGCCAACCTGACCCCCTTGATTCCAGAAAATACTGGAACGTTTGGCGTGTATGGCTGGAGCGGTATCCTGCGCGGCGCCGCGGTCATTTTCTTTGCTTACATTGGATTCGATGCGGTTTCAACCGCCGCCCAGGAAGCCAAAGACCCTCAAAAAGATATGCCGATTGGGATTCTCGGCTCCCTGGGAATCTCAACCGTGCTCTATATCCTGGTGGCCATTGTGCTGTGCGGCATTGTCCGCTATGACCAGTTGAATGTGGCCGATCCAATTGCAGTTGGGATTGATGCCGCCGGGGATGGCCTCAAATGGCTGCGCCCGGTGATCAAAATCGGAGCCATTGCTGGGTTGAGTTCAGTGGTGCTGGTTATGCTCCTGGCCCAGCCCCGGATTTTTTACGCCATGTCCAAAGATGGATTGCTTCCAGCTTTCTTTGCCAAAGTTCATCCCACGTTTGGAACACCCTATATCACCACCATCCTCACGGGTGGCGTCGCCATGGTGGTGGCTGGATTGTTTCCAATTGGACTGCTGGGCGAACTGGTCTCAATCGGAACCTTGCTCGCCTTTGTGATCGTCTGCGTCGGCGTCATGGTATTGCGCTATACCAAACCCGATATTCATCGCCCATTCAAAACCCCTCTGGTGCCACTCGTGCCGATCCTGGGTGCCCTGGTTTCACTGGCTCAAATGGCCGCCTTGCCGCTTGACACCTGGATCCGACTGGTGGTCTGGATGGCCCTCGGCATTGTGATTTATTTCACCTACGGCATTCACCACAGCAAAATCCAGAAAGTGCAGTAAGTCCCCTGGCTTTTCCCCTGGCAGGTGACGGTCCCGTCACCTGCCACGCCGGGTTCTTTTCCATCCAGTTCTGTCCCACCCGTGGTTCCCCACCAATCTCATTCCTCATATTTTGCTTGCCTTTCAGTCGGTTGTGCTGGTACAACACGCCTACCATCTTCATCTTCACACCTGTTCTCATTCAATTCCAATTCACGGTCATTCGCGCTCAGAAGCGTTCAAGGGGGAGTCTCAAGTCATGTCACCATCGGCACGGACCTCAACCGCGCCTTCGCTGCTGCAGATTTGCCTTACTACCATCCACACCGTGGCGATTGACGCCGTTCAGTTATTGTGTTCCATCGACTTTGGGGTTTCTTTCAGGCCGCACCCAACCGGTCTGGACTGTGGATTTGTGTTTGGAGTCACCGCTTCCGAAAATTCAACCCACCTGCCGCTTGCCGCCCCGACCTGTCTGGTCAGGAGGGATCCTGCCTCCGTTTTGGGAGCACGCGCTGGTTATCTATGAAGGTGCCCACATCGCCTTTTCAGCACGTGATGACCCAACTTTTCCGGAATAGACCTGGAACAGCCTGGATTCACGGCTGAGCACATCATCAATCGCTCTTACACCTTCCTGTGAAGTAAGAATTATGACTGATGAAACGAACTGACAGGCAAAATGCGGTCTTGCCCTTGCGATTATGCCCTGGTGAATCCGCTGGTCGTGGATCAACCTCCCTTGACCCATCGCCAGCCATCACCGCTCGGTTCATACTTTACACCACATCGTTTCCGTTAACCTTTGGTGAGCACAAGAAAGGCAGAGTATTCCATGAATCCCCTGAAGGCTTTACACGAATATAAACAATCTCCGTGGCTGGACTACATCCGACGGAGCCTGATTACCAGTGGTGAACTCCAACGCCTGATCGATGAAGATGGGCTGATGGGGTTGACCTCAAATCCCGCGATTTTTGAAAAAGCCATTACCGGCAGTAATGATTACACTGATGCCATTGCCGAACTCGAATCTGAAAATCTTGAAGCGACCGAACTCTACGAGCGTTTAGCCATTCGCGACATCCAGGACACCGCCGATAGCCTGCGGTCAGTTTATGAAAAAACCAGCCGCCGCGATGGATACGTCAGTCTCGAAGTTTCCCCGTACCTCGCCCGCGATACCCAGGGGACCATTGACGAAGCGCGTCGGCTCTGGAAAGCCGTCAATCGGGAGAACTTGATGGTCAAAGTTCCGGCCACGACAGAGGGTGTCCCGGCCATCAAGCAACTGATCAGTGAAGGAATCAACATCAATGTGACCCTGCTTTTTGCCCAGGCAGCCTATGAAGCCGTTGCCGAAGCCTATATCTCCGGCCTTGAAACGTTTGTCGCCAATGGGGGCGACCCAGGCCATGTCGCCAGCGTCGCCAGCTTCTTTATCAGCCGGATTGATACCGCCATTGATGCCCTGGCCCAGGCCAAACTGCAAGCAACCACTGATCCCGCCGAGCAGGCCCGAATCAAAAGCGTGATGGGCAAAGTCGCGATTGCCAACGCCAAAATCACCTATCAGGCGTACAAAGAAATTTATCACTCCAAACGCTGGCAGGCCCTGGCCGAAAAAGGCGCCCAAAGCCAGCGCCTCCTCTGGGCCAGCACCAGCACCAAAAACCCCAGCTTTCGTGATGTGATTTATGTCGAAGAATTGATCGGTGCCGATACCGTCAATACCGTCCCGCCAGCCACCTTTGATGCCTTCCGCGATCACGGGAAACTGCGGGCCAGCCTCGAAGAAGATGTGGTTGGAGCTCACGATGTGATGGATACCCTCGCCGCGATTGGAATTTCAATGGAGGAAGTGACCGATACCCTCCTGAGCGATGCCGTCCGGCTGTTTGCCGAACCGTTTGAGAAACTCCTCCGCTCAATCGACAAAAAGTGCAAACTCGTCTCCTGGACTGAAGTCAACCGGCAGTCCTATCACCTGCCCGCCGAACTGGCGGCCCTGGTCAAAGAATCCATCGAAGACTGGCAGGTCAATGGCAAGGTCCGCCGACTCTGGGCACGTGACACCTCGCTCTGGACCCGGTCAGATGAAAATAGCTGGCTTGGCTGGCTCAGCATCATCGAAGACCAGCTTGGCGACCCGGCTCACCTGCATCGCATTGCCGAAGACGTCAAAGCCGCTGGGTTTTCGCATATCCTGCTCCTTGGTATGGGCGGCTCCAGCCTGTGTCCCGAAGTCTTCAAAATGACCTTCGGCCACCTTGACGGCTTCCCCGAACTCCATGTGCTGGATTCCACCGACCCGGCCCAGGTCAAAGCCTTTGAACACAAAGTTGATCTGGCCAAAACCCTGTGCATTGTGTCGAGCAAATCCGGCAGCACGCTGGAGCCCAACATCTTCAAGCAGTACTTTTTTGAACGCTTAAAAGAAACCGTTGGCGCCGACCAGGCCGGCAGCCACTTTGTCGCCATCACCGACCCCAACTCCAAGGTCGAACAGATCGCCACCAGCGAAGGCTTCCGCCATATTTTCCACGGCCTCCCCAGCATTGGCGGACGATACTCAGCCCTCTCGAATTTTGGCATGATCCCTGCCGCCGCCATGGGGCTCGATACCCTTAAATTCCTTGACCTGTCCGAAGAAATGGCCAGCGCCTGCTCGCACTGTGTGCCGACCGGCGATAATCCCGGTGTGGTGCTGGGCAATGTGTTAGGCGCCCTGGCCCGTGCTGGTCGCGACAAAGTCACGATCATTACCTCGCCTGATATCTGGGATTTCGGCGCCTGGCTGGAACAGTTGCTGGCTGAATCCACCGGCAAGGAGGGCAAGGGCCTGATTCCAGTGGATCGTGAAAACCTCGGTGGCCCTGAGGTGTACGGCAGTGACCGCATTTTTGCCTACCTTCGATCAGATAACGGCGCCGACCCGGCCCAGGATGCCGCGATTGACGCCCTCGAACAGGCCGGGCACCCGGTGGTGCGGATCAACCTGATTGATACCTATCACATCGGGCAGGAAATGTTCCGCTGGGAAATCGCCACCGCCGTCGCCGGCTCCGTCATTGGAATCAATGCCTTTAACCAGCCCGACGTCGAAGCCAGCAAGATTGCAACCCGCAAACTCACCTCAGAATATGAAAAAACCGGCTCACTTCCAGCCGAATCACCGTTCTTTGAGGCTGATGGAATCAAACTCTTCAGTGATGAAGCCAATGTCGCGGCCCTCACCGCCGCGGTCGGCGAAAATCAATCACTCACTGCCTTTGTCAAAGCTCATCTCGACCGATTGACCGATGGTGATTACTTTGCCGTCCTGGCCTATGTCGAAATGAATGAAACCCATGACCAGCCGCTCCAGACCCTTCGACACCAGGTCCGCGACAGCAAAAAAGTGGCGACCTGCCTTGGGTTCGGGCCACGCTTCCTCCACTCAACTGGCCAGGCATACAAAGGTGGTCCGAATTCAGGGGTCTTCCTCCAGATCACCTGTGACGATGCCGCTGATTTGCCCGTACCAGGACAAACCTTCACGTTCGGAGTCGTCAAGGCCGCTCAAGCCCGAGGCGATTTCCAGGTGCTGGCGGAGCGCAACCGGCGTGCCCTCCGCATTCACCTCGGTGCGGATGTCAAAGCGGGACTCGACACGCTCCAGGCAGCCGTGGCGGCAGCTTTAGCCTGAGTTTAACTGATGAATTATGACTGATGAGGCACAGGCCATCTGGTACTCGATCAAATCGCTTCCTCATCAGTCATCCCTCACAATTTTGGTTTCACCTTCCAACGAACAACTACGAAAAGAGGAAAAGTGCCATGTCTACAAGCAGTGCCCCAACTTCTGCCAAAATCGGTATGATCGGTCTCGCCGTCATGGGACGCAACCTGGCGATGAACATTGAACGCAACGGATTCCCGGTTGCCGTCTGGAACCGCGATCCCGGCACCGTTGATAAATTCATGGAAACTGTTGAGGGAAAACAGTTTATCGGCGCCCACTCACCCGAGGAATTTGTCAAATCCATTGAACGACCTCGCAAAATCATCCTCCTGGTCAAGGCTGGTTCCCCTGTGGATTGGACTATTGATCAGATCAAACCCTATCTGGAAGAAGGCGATATCATTATTGATGGCGGAAACTCGTACTTCCCCGACACCATTCGCCGCGAAAAAGCCCTCAAAGCTGAAGGTCTGAATTTTATCGGATGCGGCGTGTCGGGCGGTGAAGAAGGCGCCCTGTGGGGACCATCCCTGATGCCGGGCGGCGACCCGGAGGCCTATAAAAATCTGGCCCCGATCTGGGAAGCGATTGCCGCCAAAGTTGATGACGGCCCCTGTGTGACCTATATCGGCCCTGATGGCGCCGGACATTTTGTCAAAATGGTCCACAATGGAATTGAATATGGCGACATGCAACTCATTGCCGAAGCCTATGACATCCTGCGCCGGGTTCTGAACATGGAAGCCGCCGAACTGGCCGAAGTGTTTACCAAATGGAATGAAGGTTCGCTCCAATCCTTCCTCATCGAAATCACCTCCCACATCTTTAAGGCCATTGATCCAGAGACCGGCAAACCGCTGGTGGACCTGGTGATGGACAAAGCCGGCCAGAAAGGCACCGGCAAATGGACGTCCGAAGAAGCCCTCGAAATGGGCGTCGCCGTCTCAACCATTCACGCCTCCATCGAAGCCCGCTGCCTCTCAGCCCTCAAAGATGAACGCGTCGAAGCCAACTCACAAATTCCAGGTCCGGCTGATTACGTCTATGAAGGCGACCGCCAGGCCTTCATTGATGCCGTTCATGATGCCCTGTATGCCAGCAAAATCTGCTCATATGCCCAGGGAATGGCCATGCTGGCTCAGGCCTCACGCGAGCGGAACTGGAACCTCAACCTGGGTGAAATCAGCCGCATCTGGAAAGGTGGCTGTATTATTCGGGCGCAATTCCTCGACAAGATCAAACAGGCATATCACCGTCGGGCCGATCTGCCCAACCTGCTCCTCGACCCCGATTTCAAAGCCTGGGTGGTCGATGCTCAACCCCGCTGGCGACAGGTGGTCAGCGTCGCGACCCTGGCCGGCATCCCCATCCCAGCCATGTCCGCCAGTCTCGGGTACTTTGACATGTACCGCACCGCCAACCTGCCATTAAACCTGACCCAGGCCCAACGCGACTACTTTGGCTCCCACACCTATGAACGCATTGACCAGCCTGACCGTGGCTTTATCCACACGGAGTGGAAGTCATTGATGAAGTAGCCAGAGCGCGCGAGGAGCAAGGAGTCACCCCCTGGTAGTTCAGTGATCCAGTTCAAGATTGAATCCAGAGATCTGATTGACACCTCGCTCCTCGCGACTTGCTTTCTCTCCGCGACTCGCTATTCACTCACAATTAGAGAAGGTGAAAAGATATGAGCACTTTGGATACCTTGGAAAATCCACTCCGCGAAGGTATGCGGCTTGAAACCTCACCCGCCCCCAATACGGTCGTTATTTTTGGGGCCTCGGGCGACCTGGCCAAACGCAAACTGGTGCCGGCATTGTATAACCTGGCACGTGATCACCGGCTTCCCGGCGGCTTTTCGGTGGTCGGCTTTGCCCGCAGCGAATCCTCCCACGATGCCTATCGCACTGATATGCGGGAGGCAGTCGCTAAATTCTCAACCACCGGGCCGCCCGAAGACTCCCTGTGGGACAGCTTTGCCCAGGGCCTGTTTTACTGCACCGGCAACTATGATGATCTGGCCAGTTACCAGCGCCTGAGCACCCTGCTCGACCAGCTTGATGCCGAGCGGGGCACCGGCGGAAATCGCGTTTTTTATCTCTCCACCCCACCCAGCCTGATCAGCCCGATTATGGACCATATCGGGAAATCCGGCCTCTCCAAAGGCAAGGATGGCGGCTGGGCACGCATTATTATTGAAAAACCGTTTGGCCACGATCTGGCCTCAGCCCAACACCTCAACCAGGAAGTCAATCGGATCTTTGATGAAGATCAGGTCTATCGCATTGACCACTATCGGGCGAAAGAAACGGTTCAAAACATCGTGGTGATGCGGTTTGCCAACGGGATTTTTGAACCCATCTGGAATCGGAATTTCATTGACCATATTCAAATCACCGCCGCCGAAGCCGTCGGCGTGGAAGGCCGCGGCGGCTATTATGAAAATGCCGGCGCCGTACGTGACATGCTCCAAAACCACCTGCTCCAGCTCCTGGCCCTGGTGGCGATGGAACCACCTCCCTCACTGGACTCAACCGCAATCCGCGACGAAAACATCAAGGTCGTAAAGGCTATCCGGCCAATTCCAGCCGACCGGGTCAACGAATTTGCCATTCGCGGCCAGTACAGCCGGGGATGGGTTGGAGGTGCCGAAGCGCCAGGCTATCGCCAGGAACCCGGTGTCAACCCTGAATCAGCCACCGAAACCTTTGCTGCCACCAAGTTCTACATCGATAACTGGCGGTGGGCGGATGTTCCGTTTTATATGCGTTCCGGCAAACGCATGACCAAGCGGGCCACCGAAATCGCCGTCCAGTTCCGCAATGTTCCCCATCGGCTGTTTAACCAGACGGCTGCCGATCTGATCGAGCCCAACCTGCTGGTCATCCGGGTCCAGCCAGATGAAGGCATCACCATCAAACTGGCCGCCAAAGTTCCAGGTCAGGCCATGCACCTCCGGTCAGTCAATATGGACTTTCGATATGGGAGTTCCTTTGGTGTCCGCTCGTCTGATGCCTACGAACGACTCATTCTCGATTGTATGCTCGGCGATGCCACTCTCTTTACCCGCCGCGACATGGTCGAAGCTGGCTGGGCATTGATGATGCCGGTCCTGGAGTCCTGGCAGGCCGCCAAAGACAAAGATTTGCACTTCTATCAGGCCGGCTCGTGGGGCCCCGAAGCGGCTGATTCTTTGATGCTGGAAGGCCGCTCCTGGCGCCGACTCTAACCTGGATGCAGGTGTTTGGCCGTGGGTGACGCGGGGCCGCCCTGCGTCATCCACGTTGCCTGCCCTCCCTGCCGCGAACAAGACGGACGAAAAGATATGGAACAGCAAAACTCAATTATCGAAGAAATCGAACGCAAGCGCCCGGTCGATGTCGCCAAAATTGAACGTGAACTGGCTGAACTCTGGAAAGCCGCGGCCAGCTCAAAAGAAGGTGGTGGTGAAGCCGTCACCCGGGTGTGCCTGCTCAACCTGCTGATTTACACGTCGGATGAAGATCAGGCAGCCACCCTGGGCGCCACCATTGCCACCGTCACCGAACATGCTCCCTGCCGGGCGATGGTGCTGGTCGGAAACCTGAAAAACCCGGACAGCCATACCGAAGCCTGGATCTCGTCCCACTGTCACCTGACCCAGAACCGACAACAGGTCTGCTGCGAGGAGATCCGGGTAACGTCCAGTGGAAAAGCGTTGGAACACCTTTCGGATACGATTGCCCCTCTGCTCGTCGCCGACCTGCCGACCTTCCTCTGGTGGCAGGATGCCCACGCCCTGAGCCAGCCGCTCTTTCAAGGATTTCTCAAACAGGTCAACCGCATCATTGTTGACAGCGGACAGTTAACCCACCGAAATCAGGAATTTCGCCACCAGGCCGAGATTATCCTCAATTCCCGCCATCAAGCGGCGTTTAGCGATTTGAACTGGGCCCGTCTCACGGTTTGGGAGGAATTGATTGCCAGCTTTTTTGATGCGCCGGAAATGCACGTCTATCTCAAACGCATGAACAAAGTCACCATCACCTACTCTTTTAATGGTGAGCTTGAGGGCGCCCCCATCCGCACATTGTTCCTGGTGAGCTGGCTGGCCAATCGCCTCTCGTGGAAACTCAAAGACGCCGTGGAAGTTTCGCCCCAGCACCTGGAATTTCGATTCCGATCTCCCTATACCCGGCTGCAACTTGAAATTGTGCCGGAAACCAACACCAACTTCCCCTCCACCGTCATCACGGCGGTGACCCTGTCAACAGCCGGTGAAAAACCGGCGACCTTCGAAGTCCGGCGTCGGGCGCCAAAAGAAAAAGAAGACGTCTTTGAAACCCACGTCGTCATCACTGACGGGGCCTCCGTTGATCGGGTTGTTTCTTCTCACCGCCCCCACGATGCCGACCTGATTGCCCATGAAGTTGAAATTTTTGGCCGTGATCGGGCTTATGAAGAAGCCGTAAAATCCACACTCAGCCTGATTGAAGAGATTCAGGCTGAATTACTGGTCTGACCCCAATCAAATGAAGAATGAAGAATTGAGAATGAAGAATTGAGAATGAAGAAACATTCTTGGTTCTTGGTTCTTGGTTCTTGGTTCTTGGTTCTTGGTTCTTGGTTCTT
>DAOQNB010000002.1:0-3600 GCA_035335845.1 Acidobacteriota bacterium
GGCCACACCGGCACCCGCCGCGCCAGCCGCACCGGCGACCGCCACTGGCGGGAAACCCGCCACGGTGCCAGCCGCCGCTTCAGTCGCCGCCGCGGCGACACCTCCTCCCGCCGAGACAAAACCGGCTGAAACCCGCGAGGAAAAGCCGGCTGACAAATCAGCCACCGACAAACCCTATCTGATGCAGCCGGAAAAAACAGTGACCGCCCAGCTTGACGCGGTGGCCACGGCGGTGGCTGGGATGGCCGCCCCAACCAGTAAATCGCTGGAAGTTCAATTTGCCCCAGACCCCTGCACCTATGATGGCCGGTTTGCCAACAACGGCTGGTTGCAGGAAACGCCCAAACCAATTACCAAGGTGACCTGGGAAAACGCTGTCCATCTGAGTCCAAAGACCGCCGGCCAAAAGAATCTCAAGAGCGAAGATCTGGTTGAAATCAGTTTTGGTGGTCGCAAGGTGGCCACGGCGCCGGTCTGGATTGTTCCCGGACACGCGGATGATTCAGCCACGCTCCACCTCGGGTATGGCCGCTCACGGGCGGGACAGGTTGGGAATGAAGCCGGGTTTAACGTGTTTGCCCTGCGCTCAACCACTTCGCTGTGGGGCGGTGATGGGCTGTCGCTCAACCCAACTGGCGAGACCCACCATCTGGCCTCAACCCAGCTCCACTTCCGGATGGAAGACCGTGAATTGATTCGGGTTGGGACGCTTGAAGAATTCCACAAACTGCTCGACGGCAAAAATGCTGAAAAACCATCCTTTGCCAAAGAGGGCGTTGACCTCGAAATCGAAGAAGAGAACAAGAAGAAAAAAGAACCGGTGACGGTTTTTAGCGAAAGCGATCACATTGATAATCCAAATGGATATCAATGGGGGATGGCGGTTGACACCAGTTCCTGCACTGGCTGTAACGCCTGTGTCGTGGCCTGTACCGCGGAAAACAACATTCCGGTGGTTGGGAAGCTGGAAGTGTTGCGCGGTCGCGAAATGCACTGGATGCGCATTGACCAGTACCATACCGGAAGCCCGGACGACCCAGATATCTACGTCCAGCCCGTGATGTGTCAGCACTGTGAAAACGCACCTTGCGAAGTTGTGTGCCCGGTTGAAGCGACCAGCCACAGCACCGAAGGCATTAACGAAATGACCTATAACCGGTGCGTCGGTACCAAATACTGCTCAAACAACTGTCCGTACAAAGTCCGTCGCTTTAACTTCCTGGCCTACTCTGATTATGACACCCCGGTGCTCAAGCTGGGCCGCAACCCGAACGTGACCGTCCGGAGTCGAGGGGTCATGGAAAAGTGCACATTCTGTGTGCAGCGTGTCAACGCGGCCCGGATCGAAGCCGAAAAGCGCGGAACCCCCGTTGCCGACGGCGAGATTGTGACTGCCTGCCAGGGCGCCTGCCCGGCGGAGGCGATTGTGTTTGGAAATATCAACGATCCAAAGAGCAAAGTCTCCGAATTGAAAGAAGAACCAACCAACTACGCCCTGTTGGCTGAACTCAACGTCAAGCCACGAACTTCCTACCTGGCCACGGTGCGCAATGTCAACAAAGACATTCCGAAGACGGCTGACAAACCAGAGTGGGAACACAATTCATTATCTGAGGAGTCGAAGACATGGCTGTTGCCGAGTTAGACAAGCAATACACATATGATGAAAAGGGTGAGATTGTCGTCGTCGAGCCGGGGCATAATTTTGAATCAGTCACCGGATCCATTACCGACGTCGTTCTGACCCCACTCGAAAAAACCCCGAAAGGGTGGATTTTCGGGTTCTTTATTGCATTTTCGATTCTCCAGCTTCTGATGGTTTCGGTGGCCTGGTTGCTCTACCGGGGGGTTGGTATCTGGGGGATCAACGTACCCATCGGCTGGGGCTTTGACATTGTCAACTTTGTGTGGTGGATCGGTATCGGCCACGCCGGAACGTTGATCTCGGCCATTTTGTTGCTCTTCAAACAGCAATGGCGTACGTCGATCAACCGGTTTGCCGAGGCCATGACGCTCTTTGCGGTGGCTTGCGCGGCCATGTTTCCACTCCTGCACACTGGTCGTCCCTGGTATGCCGCCTATTTCCTGCTGCCGCAACATAATACCCTGGCGCTCTGGTTCCCTCAGTTCCGAAGTCCATTGATGTGGGACGTGTTTGCGGTCTCGACCTATGGAAGCGTCTCGTTTTTGTTCTGGTACATCGGGTTGGTTCCAGATCTGGCCTCGATTCGGGACCGGGCCAAAAACCAGTACGTCAAGATTTTGGCCGGGATGTTTGCGCTCGGCTGGCGTGGTTCGGCGCGGCATTGGGCCCGGTATGAAACGATCTACACGATTCTGGCCGGACTTTCGACACCACTGGTGCTCTCTGTGCACACCATCGTGAGCTTTGACTTTGCGGTGGGCATTATCCCTGGCTGGCACTCGACCGTATTTCCGCCCTACTTTGTGGCTGGCGCGGTCTACTCCGGGTTTGCCATGGTGCTCACACTGATGATCCCGATGCGGTACTTCTACAAAATGGAAGACTTCATCACCATGCGCCATTTGGAAAACATGGCCAAAATCACGCTGGTGACGGGTTCAATTGTGGCCTATGCCTATTTGACCGAAATCTTCTATGCCTGGTACAGCGGCAGCGAGTTTGAATGGTACATGATGAAAAACCGCATCTTTGGACCATACCGCGCCATGTACTGGATGCTGATTTTGTGCAACGTGATCACGCCGCAATTGTTGTGGTCACAGCGGATCCGGCGCAATGTGCCTGTTTTGTTTGTGATTGCGATCATCGTCAACATCGGAATGTGGCTTGAGCGGTATGTCATCGTGGTCGTGAGTTTGACCCGCGACTTCCTGCCATCCTCCTGGGGGATGTTTTCAGGAACGATCTGGGATTGGGGCCTCTATATCGGAACGATGGGCTTGTTCCTGACACTGCTCTTCCTCTTTATGCGGTTGATCCCGATGATCAACGTGTTTGAAGTGAAAATGCTGTTGCCTCAGGCCAAATTGAAGGAGTCACATCACCATGATTAAGGAAGAGAATGCCGCTTTATACGGCTTGCTGGCTGAGTTCAACACCCCAGATGAACTGGTGACTGCGGCCAAGAAAACCTATGACGCGGGGTACCGGCAGATTGACGCCTATTCGCCATACCCGATTGAGGAAGCTGCCGAAGCAATTGGATTTCATAAAAATGCGGTGCCCTTAATCACGCTATGCGCCGGGATAATGGGCGGGTTGACCGGGTTTGGCATGCAGGTCTTTATGAATCTCTACCACTACCCGCTCAATATCGGTGGTCGTCCGCACTATAGCTGGCCAGCATTTATCCCGATTACCTTTGAATTAACGGTGCTGTTTGCGGCGTTCACGGGGGCGATCAGCATGCTGGTCCTCAATGGATTGCCGATGCCCTATCACCCATTGTTTAACGTTGAGCGGTTTTCGCGTGCGTCACAGGACAAGTTTTTCCTGTGCATCGAGTCGGCTGATCCAAAGTTTGACCTGGCCGAGACCCGCAAGTTTTTGAATGCCCTCAATCCAAGCGAAGTATTTGACGTTGAGCCGTAGCCAGAGCCAATGAAGAATGAAGA
>DAOQNB010000002.1:3700-40121 GCA_035335845.1 Acidobacteriota bacterium
CAACATTCAGAATTGGCCTCCACATCAACGAAAGGATTTTTGACGCAATGAAGAGGCTCACACCCACCACAAAGATGCGTTCTTCAACGCTTGTGCTCAAGGCGAGTTGCCTGGTGTTCCTGGCATTGTTTGCTGCTGGTTGTCGCCAGGACATGGCTGACCTTCAGCCCCGCTATCAGCCGCTCCAAAAAACAGACTTCTTTGAAGATCATCAGGCTTCACGGCTGCCGGTCACGGGCACCGTGGCCTATGGTCGAAGCTTTACCAAAGCGGATCCTGATTTTCTGCGTGAAGATCGCCATCTGTATGAAGGGAAAGCGGCAGATGGTTTGTTTGCCCAGACCTTTCCATTTGAAATCACCAAAGCTGATCTGGATCGAGGGAAGCAGCGCTTTGAAGCCTATTGCTCGATGTGCCACAACTATCGTGGTGATGGCAACGGGATGATCGTTCGGCGCGGGCTGACCAAACCGAATTCGTTCCATCAGGACGATGTTCGCCGCAAGCCAGTGGGCTATTACTACTCGGTCATCAGCAACGGGTTTGGTTCGATGGGCAGTTATGCCGCCTCGATTTCAGTCCGTGACCGGTGGCGGATTGTGGCCTACATTCGGGCATTGCAATACAGCCAGAACGTTCCCCTCGCGGAAGTCCCCGCTGAAAAACGAAGCGAACTGGATAAGAAAGCAGATGCTAAGAGCACAGGTGGTCATTCAACCGGAGGCCATCAGGCAGGAGGAGGTCATTGATCATGAGTCAAGCCGCATCACAGGCTACTCCAGCACTTAACAAATTGCAGACCTTTGGAATCGGTCTGGCGGTCCTTGGGTTGGGTGGACTTCTCGCCTCCTTTGCGATGGGTGGGCCCGCGCAGTTTTTCCGTTCCTATCTGATCGGGTTTGTCTATGTGGCCAGTTTCCCGCTTGGGTGTCTGGCCATCCTCTGTATTCAATATCTGAGCGGTGGACAGTGGGGGTTGATCATCCGGCGCATTCTGGAAGCCGGCGCCAAGACCATGCCGCTCTTACTGGTTTTGTTTTTGCCGATGCTGGCCGGGATGACCCATATTTTTGCCTGGGCGGTGCCTGGGGCAACCACCAATGATGTGGTGTTGCAACGCAAGGCCCCGTATTTGAATGTGAGCTTCTTTTCAGGTCGAGCATTTTTGTATCTCATTCTGTGGATTGGTTTTGCTTTTGCATTGAACCGGTTTGCACGCCGCCAGGATGAATACAAGGACATGCGGATCAAGAAATTTATCCACGACTTCAGCGGCGTCGGGTTGGTGATGTTGTCAATCACGATGACCTTTGCCGCCACTGACTGGATTATGTCGGTTGACCCGCACTGGTATTCAACCATGCTGCCGGTGATCTGGATGGCGGGAAGCCTGCTGGCCGGGTTTACCACCTCCGTGGTTGTCGTCGTGTCGTTGCTGGGTGTCGAACCCTTCTCAAAAGTGGTCAAGAAACGCCATATCCACGATCTGGGCAATTTTATGCTGGCCTTTACCATGTTTTGGGCCTACTGCTCTTTCTCCCAGTTTTTGATCACCTGGTCCGGTAACCTGCGCGAGGAAGTTCCCTGGTACCTCCACCGCATGCACGGTGCCTGGGGCGTCATTGCCAGCGCCTTGATTGTGCTCCACTTTTTCCTGCCGTTCTTTATGTTGTTGATGAAAGACATCAAGAAGTATGGCAAGCGGTTGATTTGGGTTGCTGGGTTGCTCCTGGTGATGCGGCTGGTGGACATCACGTGGTTGATCTCGCCGTCGTATGACCACGGGCACTGGCACTTCAACGTGTTTGATTTTGCAGCCGGCGCGGGATTTTTAGGAGTCTGGGTGGTGTACTTCATCTGGAATCTCAAGCAGACCCCGCTCCTGCCCGAGTACGATCCGAATTTGGAGGCATTGCACCATGCACAGCACTGAACACCACGGCAAAGTGGAAAAGAATCCCGAAGTAAACTATGAGCCAAAAGATACCAATATCGGTGCCGTGATCAAAGTGACCGGTGTGTTTGTGTTCTTTGGCATCATTGGACCACTGGTGTTTACCACCTGGTACCACCACTTTCTGCCAGCTCCGACCCCGACCAATATCACCAACCTCCCGGATGCGGACAAGGCAAACATGAAGTATTTGGAACGGGATAACCAGCCCAAACTTCAGGCCAACCAGAAGCTGAATCCAATTTCGGATGTTCAGGAAGTGCAGAGCTGGAAAAATGAAGAGACTGAGTATTTGAAAAAATACGGCTGGGTAGACAAAGAAAAGCAGGTCGCCAAAATCCCGATTGATGATGCCATGGCTCACATGTTGAAGAAGGGCTATGACTTTAGTAAAGCGACGACGGGTGCTCCGGCATTAGGGAGTGGCGCACCAGCGACTGCCTCAACTGCGGCGCCAGCGACTCCGGCGCCAGCACCCGGCACAACCCCAGCGCCTCCGCCAGCCGTAACACACTAATGAAGAAGTATTTCATTTGGGTTTTTTTGACACTGGTGGTGTGGGGACTGCCTGCACATGCCAGTCAAGCCTCAACCGGTTCGCCGCCGACTTCAAATTCGTCGGTTGAACTCCTCAAGCAAATTGGAATTGAACAGCACAACGGCGAGCAACTTCCGCTTGACCTTGAGTTCTTTGACGAAAACGGAATGCCGGTCAAACTCGGCCAGTATTTCACCACTCAGCCGGTCATCATTGTTCCGGTGTTGTTGAAATGTCAGTTTTTGAGCCTGAACGTGCTCAATGGTTTGATTCGGAGCCTGACAGACGTCAAACCGGGTGTTGGCCAGGATTTCACGGTTCTGGTGGTCACCATTGACCCGCGCGAAACAACCGCAACTGCGTTTGGTCAGCGTCGGGGATTTATCAAACGGTATGGGCGTCCTGGAAGTGATCCCGGCTGGCATTTCTTGACCGGACGGCAACCGGCAATCGAATCTTTGATGAAAGCCCTCGGATTTCAGTACATTTGGAATGAAGAAAAACAAGGGTTTGCCCATTCCGGCGGCATCATCATCGCCACCCCTCAGGGGAAAATTTCACGCTATTTCTTCGGCATGGAATACCCAGCCGAAACTGTCACTCAAGCGCTTTCAACTGCCCAGGCGGGTCGAGTCGGAACATTGGTGCCAGCCTCCTCACCCTACTGCTTTCACTATGACCCGGGCACTGGAAAATATACCCCGGTTGTACTGAATCTCTTGAAAATCAGTGCAGTGGTAACCGTCGTCGCCCTCGGGTTCTTCCTTGGGATGATGCTTCGATCAGAGCGACTCGGTCACAATACATCAGAACAGCGAGGTTAAGTCAGTGGCTTTCTTACTTCCTCCATTTTTCCCAGAACAGGCCTCAACGGCTGCCGCCGAAATTGACTACTTTTACTTTTTCATGCTGGCGGTGTGCGGTGGTGTGGGTCTGACCATCATGATTTGCATAACGGTGTTTGCCATCAAATATCGCCGTCGGTATGAAGGGCAACTGGCCATTGAAACCCACGAATCGCCCTGGGCTGAGTGGGGATGGACCATTGTGCCGTTCTTTGTCTTCATGGTGATGTTTTACTGGTCAGCCATCATTTTCTTTAAACACACAACCATCCCCAAAAACACACTGGATGTGTATGTCACCGGGAAACAATGGATGTGGAAGTTTCAGCACCTGGATGGCCAGCGCGAAATCAACCAGTTGCACGTTCCAATCGGGCGACCAATCCGGTTGATTATGTCATCAGAAGATGTGATTCACAGCTTCTTTGTCCCGTCGTTCCGCATTCACATGGACGTGTTGCCGAAAAAGACGAGTTACACCTGGTTTGAAGCGACCAAGACCGGCACCTTCCATTTGTTCTGTTCCCAATATTGCGGTACAGAGCACGCCGGGATGATTGGCAGCGTGATCGTGATGGAACCACAGGACTATGAAAAGTGGTTGATCACCAACTCTCAGGGATCAATGGCGATTCGCGGCCAGGAATTGTTCAACAAGCTCGCCTGCAATGCCTGTCACACAGGCAATGCTCAGGCACGGGCGCCGTACCTGAACAATCTCTATGGAAAGCCAATTATCCTGGAAACCGGCGATCAGGTGAAGGTAGACGAAAACTACATTCGTGAGTCAATCTACAAACCAAACGCCAAGATTGCCGCCGGGTATGCCAACATCATGCCGAGCTATGAAGGGCAACTCACGGAAGAGGAAATCCAGCTCCTGGTTGCCTACATCCGGGCGATGGGCAATAATCTGGACCAGATGCCGCCAGTGTCGAACCCAACCGGGGTTCAACCCTATCCGGCGGGGGGCAACCCAGATGGTTCATTGCCATATAAAGCTGGTCAGGCAAATCAAACACCCGCGACGGGTGTTCCTGCCCCGAAAGCCCCAGCCAGCGCTACTGAAGCTCCCAAAGCCCCCCAGTCGTCAGAGACACAACCATCTAAGAAGGAATGAGGTGTGAGGAATCACTATGACACCTGCTGCGACAGTGAAATTTCCTGAAAAACATTATTTAAATGAAGGCTTTGGCTGGAAATCGTGGTTGCTCACGACCGACCACAAGCGCATCGGCCTGCTGTATCTGGTTTCCATCACCCTGATGTTCTTCCTGGGCGGTTTCTTTGCCTTCCTGATCCGGTTGCAATTGCTTACGCCCCACGGAGAGTTTTTAAAAGGTGATACCTATAACAAGATTTTCACCATGCACGGCGTGGTGATGATCTTTTTCTTCCTGATTCCGTCAATTCCGGCAACGCTCGGGAACTTTCTCCTGCCGCTGATGATCGGGGCCAAGGATCTGGCCTTTCCCAAGATAAACCTGCTGAGCTGGTATATCTTTATTGTGGGGGCGATCTATGTCCTGTGGATCATTATGGTTGGCGGGTTAGACACGGGCTGGACGCTCTATACACCCTATAGCACCAAATACAGCAACACCAACGTGATTGCGGCGACGCTTGGGGTTTTTGTCCTTGGATTCTCGTCCATTCTGACCGGACTCAACTTTATTGTGACCACCCACAAGATGCGGGCACCAGGATTGACGTGGTTCCGGATGCCGCTCTTTGTGTGGGCGCTCTATGCCACCAGCCTGATCCAGATTTTGGCCACGCCGGTTCTGGCGATCTCGATGGTCTTGCTGGCCGCTGAACGCTTTGCTGGTATTGGGATTTTTGATCCGGCCCTGGGCGGTGACCCGGTATTGTTCCAGCACATGTTCTGGTTCTATTCCCATCCAGCGGTCTATATCATGATTTTGCCGAGTCTGGGTGTGGTGAGCGAACTGATCGCAGCCTTTGCTCGCAAAAAACCCTTTGGGTACAAATTTATTGCCGTGTCGTCAATGATGATCGCCATCTTTGGCTTTCTGGTGTGGGGACACCATATGTTTGTGTCCACCATGTCGGTCTATGCCGGAATGGTCTTTTCGTTTATCACCTACTTTGTGGCGGTTCCATCCGGCGTGAAGGTCTTCAACTGGACGGCGACGCTCTATAAAGGATCAATTTCCTTTGATACCCCAATGCTGTATGCGCTTGGGTTTATTGGGTTATTTATCATTGGTGGTTTGACCGGGTTGTTTTTGGCCTCGATGGGATTGGATCAACACCTGCACGATACCTACTTTGTGATTGCCCACTTCCATTTTGTGATGGTCGGCGGTGCGGTGATGGCCTATTTTGGCGGTCTCCATTACTGGTGGCCCAAGATGTTTGGCCGAATGTATCCGGAAGGGTGGGGTCGGTTGAGTGCCTTGATTGTGTTCATTGGGTTTATTCTGACCTTCTTCCCACAGTTTGTGGTGGGCTATCTCGGAATGCCCCGCCGGTATTACATCTATGCTCCGGAATTTCAGGTATGGAACGTGCTCTCAACCGCCGGCTCGACCATTCTGGCGATTGGGTATATCCTGCCGCTGTTTTATCTGTTCTGGTCGTTGAAATACGGTCCGGTGGTGGATAATCCGTGGAACGCAAAGGGGTTAGAATGGACAGTTGCCTCCCCGCCACCCTGGGATAATTTTGCTGAGACCCCAGTTGTGACCGAAGATGCATACAACTATCCATTGCATCCAATGGGCGAAGATCCACAGCTTGCTCCAGGTCAGGATCCAATGCCTGGATATCGAATGCCATCTGAAACTGGTGCCACAGGAGACTAAACCGTGTCAACTCATTCAAATTCACTTGCGGTCTTACACCACTTTGCTGACGCTGAGCAGCAGCATGAATCAGCCACATTGGGGATGTGGTCGTTTCTGGCCACTGAAGTTCTCCTGTTTGGTGGGTTATTCCTGGCATATTCCCTGTTTCGATACTATCACCACGACACGTTTGTGATTGGCAGTTATGAACTGGGAATCAAACTTGGATTGACCAATACCATCGTGCTGATCTGCAGCAGTTTAACGATGGCGCTGGCTGTGCATGCGGCCCAGGAAGGCCACAAAGGCAAGTTGATGGGATTTCTGGTTTTGACCATGATCCTCGGCGCCGCCTTTATGGGGATTAAGGCGATTGAATACACTGAGCACTATCACCACAACAAAGTGCCAGGGTTAAATTTCGTTTATAACTCGTTGCCAAATGGTGGGGTTGACGCCACCGAACCGGTCTTCCACTTCCTGTACTTTTGTATGACTGGAATTCACGCCCTCCACATGGTCGTGGGGATGGGTCTTCTCGCCACCATCTTGTATATGTCCTGGAAAGACACGTTTTCACCTGAGTACAGCACACCGGTGGAAATGGCTGGATTGTACTGGCACTTTGTTGACATCGTGTGGGTGTTCCTGTTCCCGCTCCTGTACTTGACCGGATTGCACTACAAGGGCGGCGGACATTAAGGAATGAAGAATGAAGAATGAAGAAAGTGGCTGGTTCTTGATTCTTCGAAGGTATTGTTTCCAAAACACCAGGTACCAGGTACTAATCACTATTCTGGTTGCTTCATTCTCAATTCTTCATTCGTCATTCTATGTTTCAACTCTTTGAATTTGAGGAAAAAATATGGCTGGACACGTCGTTCCGCTGAAAACATATCTGAGTGTCTTTGGGGCCTTGATGGTTCTGACTGGGGTCACTGTCTGGATTGCCACCTTTGACCTGGGAGTCTGGAATGCCCCACTGGCGCTGGCCGTTGCCACCACAAAAATGGTGCTGATCGTGTTGTTTTTTATGCACGTCAAATACAGCACGACCTTAACCAAGGTTTTTGTGGCGTCGAGCTTCTTTTTTGTGGCGATTTTGTTCTTCTTTACCTTTATTGACTACTTCTCGCGCCACCTGGACTATTTGCCAAGGTAGAGGCTTTGTGGAATGATTGAAACCGTTGTCCCCACTATTCCAAATGAAAAGCTCCCAGCGGTACGAAGCACTTTGATTTACGGACTCCGCAAAGCCAAAGCCTATCTTGACCTCACCAAGCCACGGATTACTTTTGAAGTTGTCTTGATTGCCACCTTCGGGTATCTGCTCGGCACGCGTGGGCCGGTTGATTATGTGCTCATGCTGCACACCCTGTGCGCCGTCGCCCTGCTTTCATCAGGTATTTCGACATTGAATCAATACCTGGAACGCCACCTGGACGGCTTGATGAAACGCACCCTTCACCGTCCACTTCCCACTCGAAAAGTCTCTGAAACCGAAGCCCTGGTGGTTGGGCTGGTCCTGGCGATTGTGGCTGAATGGTACCTGTACTTTGCGGTCAATGAACTTACTGCCTGGCTCGGTGCCCTGACGGCTATCGGATACGTTGGCATTTATACCCCACTCAAAACCAAATCAACAATTTCAACCCTGATTGGGGCCTTTCCAGGTGCCGTTCCACCAATCATTGGCTGGGTCGCCGCGTCTGGAACATTGTCACCTGAAGCCTGGGCGCTGTTTGCCATTATGTTTTTCTGGCAATATCCGCATTTTCTGGCCATTGCCTGGATGTACCGTGAAGACTACAGCCGGGCGGCGATTAAAATGCTGCCGGTGGTTGAACCCGATGGAAAGCGCACCAAACGCCAGATTTTGTGGAATACCTTGATTCTGTTGCCGTTGACGCTGGCACCAACCCTGATGCACCTGACGGGAATTTTTTATGCCGTCGCGGCGGTGGTGTTAGGGGGATATTTCCTGCGCAGTGTGCTGATTTTGAATAAGACCGGTACTGGGCAGGATGCCCGACGCGTGATGAAGGCATCGGTCATTTATATTTCGATTTTGTTTTGCGTGATGGTCATCGACAAGATGACCCCATAGCCTGATAACCATCAAAAAACGGAAGTGCAGGGGTGAACGGGAGCGGTGAGTTGTCTGGACAGGTGCAAACTTGACCAGCATCGCTTATCAATGTTCACCCTTTTTCATTTAGGGCTGAGGGTATAGGGTTAAGGGCTGAGGGAAATACCAGGTGGGGCTGAGGGTATGGGGCTAAGAGCAGAGGGAAGCACCTGTTTTCCAACCACTTAGCCTTGAAAAACCCCAAGCCCCATACCCTCAGCCCCAAGCCCCATACCCTCAGCCCTCAGCCCCAAGCCCTAAACCATATGACCAATCAAAAGCCTACCCGTTTGATTCAATTTTCCTGGATGGTCCTGGCCTATAACATCGGTGTCATTTTATGGGGCGCCTATGTCCGGGCAACTGGTTCTGGCGCCGGTTGCGGCAATCACTGGCCGCTGTGTAACGGAGAAGTGTTCCCAAGAGCGAAAGAAATTGAGACGCTGATTGAGTTTGCTCATCGGACCAGTAGCGGGCTGGCGCTCATTTTTGTGGTTGCCCTCGGCATTTGGGTCTTTCGTGCCTTTCCAAAAAAACACATTGCCCGAACTGGGGCCATGCTTTCGCTCTTTTTTATCATCACAGAAGCCTTAATTGGTGCTGGACTGGTTTTGTTTAAACTGGTTGCCGGGAATACCTCCATGATGCGGGCCGCATATTTGTCGGTTCATCTGGTGAATACCTTTTTGCTGCTGGCATCACTGGCAATGACCGCCTGGTGGGTAACTGGTGGCAAGGCCATTGAATGGAAACGATCAATGGCCACGGTCCTTGTTTCAGTCGGTATGCTTGGGCTCCTCATTTTAGGTGTGAGTGGAGCAATCACGGCTCTGGGTGATACGCTCTTTCCCTCCAGGTCCTTACTGGAAGGATTCAATCAGGATATGTCGCCAACCTCGCATATCTTATTGAAACTGCGGATCTGGCATCCGATCATTGCCATCATCGTGGGATTTTATTCGATATTTTCGGCAGTCCTGCTCGAACAACTGATCAAAACCAAAGCTGTCAAACGACTTGGACAGCTCCTTATCGGTTTGGTGATGATTCAATTTGTCGCCGGAGTGATCAATGTGGCGCTCCTGGCACCAATCTGGTTGCAAATGGTGCATTTGCTGTTTGCCGATATGTTATGGGTGACCTTTGTGTTGATGGGAACGGCAGCGCTTTCAGACACCCCAACCGCCACGGCTGATTCCCAAAGCGTGGAACATATCGAAAAGGGGCTGGTTGGCGCATAATCGGGTTCCGGGTTCCGGGTTCCGGGTTCCGGGTTCCGGGTTCCGGGTTCCGGGTTCCGGGTTTTCGAATTTAGATCTCTTTTGTCCTTAGTGTCCTTTTTCATCATTTCAAAACCCCTGACCCCTATTGATATTCAATGGATTTTTGCCTGTGAAAAAAGAAGAAACACCGCTGGTTGATCGTCAGGGAGCTACGAAGGCCGCACTTCAGCTCTTTGGGAAATATGGAAAGCCCTATTACGGCACCTTTTTCCTGGCTTTTATCTGTTTGCTGCTGGCAGGCACGATTGCACTCATGTTTCCCTACTTTGTCGGTCGCCTGCTCGACTCGGCATTTACCCTCAAAGACACCCGCGAACTCAACCGGACGCTCCTGTTTCTGGTTGGCATGCTGACGGTGCAATCGCTGTTCAGCTTTGGTCGGACTTACTTTCTGGTTTACATCGGTGAGCGACTGGTGGCAGACCTGCGGCGTGATCTCTTTGATCACTTGCTCAAACTGAGCCTCAGTTTTTACAGCAACCAGCGAATTGGCGAACTGACCTCCCGCGTTTCATCTGACATCACGCTGATTCAATCTGGGACCACGCTCAATCTGGCCGAAGCCCTGCGGCAGGTGATCGTGTTTACCGGTGGGGTGACGTTGATGTGTGTCACCAATTTTCGAATGACCTTGACGCTGCTCGTCATCATCCCGTTTCTGGTTGGCGCCGCCGCATTTTTTGGGCGTGGGATTCGCCGAATCAGCACCCGCGTCCAGGATCAGGTCGCCGAAGCATCCGCCATCCTCGATGAAGCCATTGCCAATATCCGAATCGTGCAATCCTTTGTCCGCGAAGAGTTTGAGGTGTCACGCTATAAAAAGCACATTGAGTCTTCACTCGGGCATGCGCTCCGACGGGCGCTGGCACGAGGCGGGTTTAGTGCCTTTATTGTCTTCATCTTGTTTAACGGGATTGTGTTGCTGCTCTGGTTTAGTTTACAGCAGGTTGTGGCCGGGAAAATGACCTTGGGTCAGATAACATCATTCTTTTTGTATACATCGGTGGTGGGAACGGCGCTTGGCGCTTTTACCGAACTCTACGGAGAGTTCAACCAGACACTTGGGGCTTCGCAACGAGTGGTTGAGTTGTTCCAAACCATCCCGGAGATCAAAGATGCTCCGGATGCCAGACAGGTTTCGCCGGTGCAAGGGTTTGTCGAGTTTCGCGATGTCACGTTTGCGTACCCAACCCGCCCGGACGTGACCGTATTGCAAAACCTCACGATTACCGCCAATTCCGGAGAAATCATCGCTCTGGTTGGACCGAGCGGCGCTGGAAAAACCACGGTAATTTCGCTCTTGCCCCGATTTTTTGATGTGAATGCTGGTTCGATCCTGGTGGATGGAATCCCGGTAACCCAATGGAAACTCAAAGAATTGCGTACCAATATCGGGATTGTGCCTCAGGAAACAACCCTCTTTAGCGGGACAATTCGCGAAAATATTGCCTACGGACGGCTCGACGCGACCAGCGAAGAGATTGAACGAGCGGCTCAGGCGTCAAATGCCCACGAATTCATCATGAGTTTTCCCGATGGCTATGAAACTGTGGTTGGTGAACGTGGCGTCAAGCTCTCTGGCGGGCAACGTCAACGCATCGCCATTGCCAGAGCCCTGCTGAAGAACCCACGAATTTTAATCCTCGACGAAGCGACCAGTTCGCTTGATTCAGAGTCGGAAGGGCTGGTCCAGGACGCCCTTGAAACCTTGATGGAAGGCCGCACCACGTTTGTGATTGCGCATCGGCTCTCAACCGTGCGCCGGGCAGATCGGATTCTGGTCTTAAACGAAGGCCGCATTGTCGAATCTGGCTCACACCAGGAATTGATTGAGCAAAACGGGTTGTACCAAAAGCTGTACACCATGCAGTTCCGCGATGACAGCCCGACAACCGATGTACTGGCATCAGTTTAAGGGGTTGGGTCAAAAAAGATTGAGAAAGAAATTGCTGGCCAGATTCGTTTCAGTTGAGGTTCGACAAACTCAACCCGATCATCAGTCAAAACCAGTTCTACAGACAGAACTTTGAAAGGTGATTCACGATGAGCAGTGAAGACCCAACCCGGAAATACCCGTCACCAGAAGACTACCAAACCCGAAATAATCTTGAGGAATTATTGACCAGAGTTGTTCGAGAAGTGGTTATTCAGGAAGTAACTCCCCAGTTTGCCCAATTGAATCAACGACTTGACCGATTGGAAGCAGCGTTTCAAGCACTCAGGTCTGATTTTAAGGAGTTGAGAAAAGACTTCCGCCATTTTTGGGCCGAAGCACAACGTGATCTCGTTGAGCTTGAAGATCGAATTGAAGTACTTGAGACACCGAAGTCTTGATGACCTCAGTGTTGATGCTGTAGCGATTTCCCTTCCTTATGCAGCTCGCGGCTGATGCCTGACAGCAAATCCTGGCTATGAATCATCGGCGGAGTCCGCACCACAGCTTTTAAACAGGCGTATCGCAGCACGTTGATGATGCTCCCGCCTGAAAGTTCATATTCACGGGCCAGTCGGGAGAAATTGACATCGGCGGCTAACGGATACGGCTTGTTTTTGAAATTATCTTCCCACAACTGAAGGCGTTGGTGGTGTCCGGGCATTGGAAAATGAACCACCGACTGAAACCGGCGGGCAAATGCTTCGTCAAGATGAAACCGCATATTGGTGGCCAGGATGGCAATTCCGGGGAAGTCTTCGATGCGTTGCAACAGGTAGGAAATTTGCTGATTGGCCGCCCGGTCGTTGGCATTTCGAGACTCGGTCCGTTTTCCAAACAGCGAATCTGCTTCATCAAAGAACAAAATCCAGTTCTGGTGCTGGGCGTGGTCAAACAAACTGGCCAGATTCTTCTCGGTTTCGCCGATGTATTTTGACACCACTTTTGACAAATCAACCCGATACACCGGCAATCCCGTTGCTTTCCCAAGCAGGCTGGCTGTCAGGGTTTTCCCTGTTCCCGGTGGTCCGTAAAACAAGGACCGAAACCCGGCTTTGAGCCGATCCCGGAGTTGCCACTCGTTGAGCAACGTGTCTTGATGCGTGATCCAGGTCACAATGTCATCAATTTCCTGCCGCGTTCCAGTTTCCAAAACCAGGTCTTCCCACCCATAGGGCGTAGTAATCAACTGCGCTGGAAATTCCTGACTCAGCGGCGGATGGTATGTTCCTCCGGTGATAAGCCGCTCCAGATAGACGGGCGTCATTCGCAAGGCCGACGAGAGCGGTGGTTCTTCTTGATGACGGTGATCAAGCGAGAGAATCTGGTGGGCATACAGAAAATGTTCATGATGAAAGAGATGATGGTATTTCAGGCGAATGTGGATATTATCTCCGGCCAGCAAAAACATGGCTGTTTCGGCGGTTGGAAGAAACCCGCCGTGGGCCATTCCAAGCAAGCCTCCAAATTCTGTAAATCGCCGCTGGACCGATTGATTCTGGATAAAAAACGGGTCGAGGGTGCCGGGTTTGACGTGTGGAATCAACGCCAGGATCAACACCAGCCGTTCGGCAGCGCCCATCTCAAATCGCTGGATTGTCTCAGCATACGGAGACTGACTTTCAATCAGCGCCGGCGGTGGCAATTCCGCAAGTAAATCACCATTTGATTTTTCTTCGGCATGCAGCAAGAGCCGCTGTTCCAGGAACTCCCGAAACCAGGCGATTTCAGCCTGGATACATTGGGCGTTGGCGAGAAGGGTTTCTGGGTTCATAGGGGATAGGGGATAGGGGATAGGGGATGGGGGTCAGAGGTCAGGGGTCAGGGTTTTCGAATTTATGTTCTTTTCATCCTTCGTTGTTTCCCCTGAACCCTAAACCCTGAACCCTGAACCCTAATTGTTGTCACCACGTCACATACACCGGTTGTTCCATCCAGCGATGAAAGACAACGGAAATGCCCCATGGCAATTGATCAACCAGAATATCCACCGTTTTGCGCTGGATATGGAGCGTCCAGCGATCAGTCGCCCGTTCCAGCTTTCCTTCCCGTCGGAGAAACGTTTCCTGCAACCCGGCAACCGAAGTATTGGAAATGATTTTCCAGTTGGCAATGATAGATTTGAGCAGTGTATCACACAGCTCCAGTTCTTTTTCCGTTGGTGTGTATGTTTGTTCAACAGGGGTTGGAACTGATACACCACACAGGATTTTATTCAGGACCAGCAATGGTTCCGGAGTTGCCGTGCTGCCGTCAACCAGATACTGCAATAAATGCACGCCTCGGGTGATGGCTTCCGCATCCCGAAAGGAGGTCTTTCCTTTGTCATCCTGGCTGAGCAGATCCAGATTTTGAAACAAAAAAGGTAGGAATGGAGCCGTCAGTACCAGACCGGCATTCGAAATATACACTGGCTCACCAATGGCAATCACTTCTGAAGTGGTGGGCAGCCCAAACGCGGTTTTCCCTCGGATTTTCCGGGTGGACGTGGGTGGTTGAGTTGAGGCGGGTTTTGGCTCGCGTTCTGGTTCAGGTCGGTCCTGGGTTTCCCCGGCGCCAAGCGCCGCTTCCCAAATCGTAAGCAGTAATTTTTCATCGGTTTGAAAAATGGCTCGTAGTCCGGCGTGGCCTTTGATGGTTGCCCGGTGTCGCGCCTGGTTGAGCAATTCCCTCCCAACTGAAATGCTTTCAACACTTCCGGGGATTGTTGCAAAGAGCTGGCGGGCAAAGAACTTAAAGTACATTGTCACCATCCGCTTAACCGAGCGGGTTGAACCGGTGGTTTCAGCCAGAAATTCAAGCAGAAACCGCCAAAACAATGACCGCCCTGATAACATTGGGCTATTTGGCGGAGCGACTTCGAGCCAGGCTGAGAACAGAACCTCGGCGGCATCAATCAGGCTGTGGCACTGCACCGGCTCAAACAAATAGACCAGCCGGACGAGGGCTGACTCCGGGAGCGATTTGACCCAGTATTCGCGTTTTTCAGGCGATGACAGATGGCGACTGACGGCGGAATGTGCCGCCTCGGGGAATTTCTCCAGGAACACAAGCGCCCGGTGGTGCAGTTCGTCCCGTTCCATTGGCTGGAAATCCGCTTCTGGACTGGCACTGACAAATTCAGTCGGAAATTCCTCACCGAGCAAATAGGTTTGCACCGCAATTTGAAACTGGAGCGCTTCAACCGAAGCCGTGGTCGCTGGTTCAAACATCGCGGGCAGAATATCACTGACTTGATCGCCTTCATTGACCAGAGTGAGTGCTTCACGAAAAGCAGCGGCTACGGCTGCAGGCATTTTTCCTTTTGAAACCAACGCATCCAGTTCATCCAGAAAGAATTGAACAATCTCAGGCGAGAGTGGAAATCCAAACAATCGCCTGAGCAGCCGGACAAAAAAGGCTCTGGTGAGTGGCGTTCCGTTCTTCAAGGCCAGGACCTGACCAAGAAATACCTGCACCCGCTGGGCTTGAGGCAGTGGCCAGATTGAGGCTGGAATCCGGGTGAAGATCCTCAGCCAGAGATTCAGCGTTGCGGATTGCTCTGGGTGGAAGAATTCAACCAGCCGAACACCGTCGTCATCGGTACCGCGTTGGGCGATTTTTTCGCCAAACCCTGGAATCCGCTGAAGTTCCTCAAGAAAATGACCGGCCTGACCGGGATGGAATCGAAAGAGCGCTTCAAATAAATCAACCAGCGGGAATCGTGGATCAGGTTCGACATCCCCGGCATTCAACCACGACGCAATCTGGGATTTAAGTTGATGTGGTGGCCAGTGGTGTGGTTTTGTCGTGGTTGACGGTTGCTGAAACGAGGTCGTTTCATCACTCGCAAACTGTTCAAAATCAAGCGGCTGATTTTCCAGAACGGCAATCAGCAGTCGGCTGTAAAAGGTTGTTTTATCTGAGGTTTGCCCGGCAAAAAAAGCCAGTGATTCCGCCAGTGGATGGTCTGCCTGCTGAAGTTGTGGGAGCAGAATTCGAATCAGGTGCACCACCTGTGCTTCAGTCAAATGTTCGACCAGATGCCGGATTCCGGCTACCGACTCACCTGGAAAAACCTGAAGGGTCTGTCTGATTTGGATTGCCGTCAATCGCGTGAGTGATTGAAACACCTCAGCCAGGGTGAGATTTGGATTTCGCAAGCGTTCGCTCCAGGGCAAAACTCCGTATTTGAGGAAGTAGCGAACCGCATCCATCCAGTCATACCGGTTGAACCAGCCGCGCTGAGTACCCGCCTCAATCTTTCTTTCCAGTGCTGGTTCAGTTGGAGGTGCAAAGGACTGAATCAATTCATTTTTTTGAAAATCATTCACCAACTCGCGAATGATGGCTGGGAGCGAAGACCTGGGCGATAGCATTTTCTCCGTTTGTTGGAGACCAAGGCTCAGGGTGGTCAGAATCTGGAGAAAATCAAGTCCTTCGCGTTCTGACATGCCTTCAAGCAGGGTTTTGACAAAGGTCTTGCGGTTAAATTGCGAACCGCGTTCCTGGACCAGATATGACAACACCAGCAACCAGAGCAGGTTGGAAAACTGGAGATCACTCAATGGCAATACTGGCTGGACCCGGTGGACTTCCCGAAGGTTAAGCAGGTAGGCCAGTATCAGAGCCGCATGTTCGGGTTCAAGGAGCTGCAATATTCGCCGGAGTGCGGCTTCATCAAGGCGCAGGACCAGCCGCTCAAGAATCTGACGGTGCTGCCCGTGGGTTTGAATCAAGGTCACGAACCGCTGAGGAAGTGTTTCCGCCAGTTTCAAGACCAGTAGTTCAAATGAAACAGGGGGCTCTGGCCTGGTGCCGAAGGGGAGCGTCCCATACACCAGAAAACTCTCAACCAGTTGCCAGATATCCTGGTTATGTCTCTGATCCAAAACATGTTCTGGTTTTATTTCAGCCGATTTCTCATCAGACGTGTTGAGCTTTTTGGATAACTCAAGGTGAAAGTATGTGATTGCTTCGGGCGGAATGGATTGCGGGGGAGCACTCTCAAGCATGCTCTGAATATTCGCCTGAAACTCGTGGATGAGTTCGCCAATCACGGCTGGCAGCGACGTTTTTGGCGAAAGCTCTTGTTCGGTTTGCTGCAGCCCAAAATGGAGCGTGATCAGAATATGGAGAAAGTTGAGCCCTTCGCTTTCGGCCATGCCTTCAAGCACGGATTTGACAAAGCTTTTGCGGTTAAACTGTGAACCGTGTTCCTGGGCCAGATACCCAAGTACCAGCACCCACAGGAGATGCGAAAATTGCTTTGTGCTCAGCGCCAGCACCGGTTCGATTTTGTGGACGGCCTGAAGGTTCACCATATAGGCCAGAATCAGCGCCGCGTGTTCCGGCTCTAACAGAAAGAGCAGTTTTCGCAGCGCAGTTTCACCGAGCTGGTACAGCAGCCGTTCGATGACATACCGCTGATGGCTATGAGTTTTGACCAGTTCGACCAGTCCTTGAGGGTTGGTTTCAGCCAGGTGGAGCACCTGTCGTTCAAATGAAAATTGACCTGCCCCGGTGAACCCAAACGGGAGCGTTCCTTGAACCAGGAAGTGTTCAATCTGGCCCAGCAGGCTTTCGGTTTTAGATCGAGTTCGATTTTCCGGTGTCGGATTTTGGGTGATTTCTGCGATGGCATCTGTCAGGGCCCGCAGGAGTTCGTGATACAGCCGTTTGGCTGCCGTTTCTTCAAGCTGTTGAAATGGAATCGTGCCCAGATCAACCTTGACCTTCGAAATCTTGATGGTCTGGCCTGGGATTGAAACTTCGTTAAGGACGCGTTCAATGACCGGCACCAGCGAACGCCGATTGATATCACCCAGGCTGGATTGGAGCGCCATCGCCAGTTGTTCACTGGCAGCCTCGATTTCAAAGGTTTGTTTGCGAAGTGAATGGTACATTTGGAATGCGGCGGAGTGCGGTGGCTTGACACCGCTTTGGTATTTTGGAGTGCGGCAGCTTGACGCCGCTTTCTCGCTTTTAAAGTTGTGTATGCCTTTCTAAAAACCGCGTCAGTCGGTTTGAGGCAACAATCAGTTTTCGCAGGTTTTCTTGTTCGAGTGCCTGTCGCCACGCCCAGTACAATGCTTCAAACCGATACAGTTGCCAGGGTTTCAGGAAGCAATATTGATCCAGAATATGCGACGGCGTGTTTTGACGAATGATTTCACGGACTTGATCCTGATAGTTCTCAGAATCTGGCCCGCAATTCGGAAGGCACAGCACCGCCGTGATCGTGAAACTGTAGTGAAATGGCTGCGGGTCTCGTGGGCTTTCACGTTGGAGTTCTTCGCTGGTTGAAGCTGGGGGCGGTCTTCGGTCGGCGCGACCAAAGCGCAGCAAGGTATGTTCGATGATGTACAGTTGCTGGCTAAATCGCCGCAGTTTTTGTACCAGATTGACCAGGGCCGGTACGCTGGCCTGGGCGGTCTCCGGGTCAGGGTATTTCCCGACCAGTCGCCAGTTTTTTTCATTCGGAGACCGGCACACCACAGCGGTTGAAGTATCTCCGGGCAAGATGCCAGTTCGAAAGTTGGTCTGCTCGCTGGCAGCGTGCAGGAATTCTTCAGTAAACGATTGGGCGCGCAGCAACGGCGGCATCTGGGAAGATGTCTCGGCTTCGGTTGGGGCGGTGACACCGGTAAAGTGTTCGGAAATATGATCGGAATGGCGGCTCATGCTCCGGCCAACGGTGGCTTTGGCCTCGGTTTCAACCAGTTCCAGGGCCTGTTCTTCGAGAATGTCAATCAATGGGCGTTCGGGATAAACCTCCATTCCAAGCTGAATCCGGCATTTGATTTCCATCCCGGCAATGTTGCGCGGCAACGGCGGCGCCAGGTAATCAAACCCGCTTCCACGCTTTTGGGTGCTGGTGACCAGATGCTGGAGCAACGCCAGTTTGGCCTGGAGCAATTGTTCGCCAGTGGTGCCAGCTTCCTGGTTTGAGTTGGCCGAATCAATGATGGAATCCGCATCAAGTCGTTCGGCAAAAAGGGCCAGCAGGAAATCAAGAAACCGGTTGCGGCGTTCGGTCACCGGATCCTGGCTCGCAATCAATTCAGGCAATCCGGTGAAGTATTCTTCGCCCAGCAGCGGTTTGACGTTGGGGACCGATTTGATCAGGTACTGAAAAAAATAGGTGGCATCCAGATCCGAACGGGTTGAAAAAAGGTCTTTGGCTTGAGCCAGTTGCGAGAAGTAATCCGCCAGCAGTTGTTCAAAAACCAGCAGGTAGCCCTTGAGCTGTTTGGCCTGCCCGCGCCGAACCTCCGAAGCCGCCGAAGGCAATCCATATTCGCTGATGCCATAGACATTCGGATACTGGTTCTGGATCGAATAATACTGCTCCAGGTCACGAAATTGCCCTTTGGGGAAGCCAAACAACTCTTCATACTCAGGCTGTAACGGATACCTCCGGCGGTACTCAGCCCAGAGTTTTTTCAATTCGCGTTTAACCCGCGTTGGATCAGGAAAATACTCAACACCATTTTTGAATAATCGGATTGAAAATCCTCCACGCCGGGTATTGGGCGAGGTGTCAAGGTCGGGGATATCCCGCATTGAAATATCAATCGCCCCCTGAGCTGTGATCGTTTTCCCAGGTGGTTCAACGCGGATGGTGACATCTTTCACGCTTAACACCCCTGGGCAATTGGCGATGACCCGCACCACGTCCTGCCCCTTGATCACACTGGGTTTGGGTTGCAACAGGGCATCGTCAATGAAACCCTCGTAGAGCAGCGGGCCGTTAAAAATTTGATCGGTTGGAATGCCCTGACGAACCAGAGATTTGAGCGATGTGCGCGGGATTTCCGGCGCCAGAAAATTCCTCAGGTTGAAGAAGATACCAGCGAGAATCGCCTCTGGAGTTCGGCTTTCGTTGATGGTGACGATTCCTGAGACTACCGTTTTGAGCGGCTGCAACAGGATAATTGCCCGCAGGTCTTCGCAGAGGCTGCGAAACCGGTTGTAGACCTGCCGGACCCGATGTTTGACACGCTGGCGAGCGGGCTCATCCTCGCTCTCACAGTGGTGATTGGTCGAAGGCGCGTACCCATAGACGTCATACAATCCGTTGACCTGCTTTCTGGCAACTTTGGCCTGATGTGGGATCAGCCATACGTTGGCCAGCTCCGGAACCCGATCAAGCAGGAGTTTCCGGAAGTCGTTATTGGTCACCGGGTTACAGGGCAGGATTCGTTTTGGAATGAACAGCGCCTGCTGACGTGAATTGATCGAACCGTTTCGATTGGTCAGAAGGTCCGCCATCGGAAACTCAGCCCGATACGACAGTTCTGTCAGGGCATAACAAAGCTGCTCCAGCGTCGTCACCCCCGGATCGTGTTCGTTATAGTCAGTCCAGATGTTGCCTGACATTTGCTGCACGAGTTCAATCCCCGTGGTTTTCAGGTAAGCGTAGTCAAGCCCTTTGTTTACCGGCGGTGCCGGGTTGATCGTCAATGGTTCGGCCATAGAGAATACCTGTCAGGGTTCAGGGTTCAGGGTTTTAGCGTCAGAATGCTCGCCCGTTTGCCAGGTACTGAGCATAGAAGTCCTGGGGAGACATTCCATCTTCATATTCAAGCCGATAGGGTTCATCCGGGTAATCAAACAGGCTGGCCTGGTATTCCTGGAAGAACCAGTGCTGAAGTTGTTGAACCCATTGCTCAAAGCTCAGTTCCTGGCCACCCATGTCCACATCGTCCAGTTCCACCGGGTTGTCTTCCATTTGGTCGAGATCCTCGATGAGATCGTCTTCTTCCTCCTCGAATCCCTGAACTTCAACCCCTTGCGGAGTTGGCAGTTGAATATTATTTCGGCCACGAGTTCGCCCTTGATTCCATTTGGTTACTGCTGACAAGAAGGTATCTGAAACGCCGCCAGTGGTGTAAGTCATCTCTAACAATTGGGGTTCTCCGTCTTCTGCCTGCTCCCAACCATAAGCGATGGAGCCGAGATATTGACCAGTTGTCATATTGTAGGCCGCAGTGATAAATGTTTGGCCCATAGCGACATTTGATAGATTTTGCCTTTGGAGGTCACGAATCCCAAAACCTGGGTTATCAAGCCGATTTGGCTCCTGATCTACAATGTTTGGACGGCGACTGGTGCCACGATTGACCCGTCCGCCAACTTGAAAGGTATCGTCCTGCAGTGCCGTATTTGCCAGTGATGTGGCTGACGCGGCACCAAAAATTGGATTGTTTGAATCAGTGAAATTATCTATTCGAAATCCTGTTTGTTCACTGGTTCGGTTTTGATGAGTTGCATTCGAATGGACAATTTCGCCATCAATCTCAGATCGAACGGTTTGAATCAAGGCAATTCGATCTTCTCCAATTCCGCCATTCGGACGATAGGTCAAGGTATGTTCGGCAAGTCCACGCCATCCACCTGAATTTTGAATGGCATAGTCGCTAAAATCCCAGGTTCCGTCATCGGTTTCCATTTCCAGCAATTGGACTGGTGTCTTGAAACTGATGACTCCCTGATTTAACTCCTGAAGATTTTCAAAATGACCATCTGCCTTTGCCTGCAGGGCTTTCCCTCCCATGACATCCGCTTCGCGTTCGAGTCCAAAATCATCATTGATGGCGACATTTTGAAGCTGCGTTGTTGGCTGAACCCGGCCCTGTTTTTGCTGGACGACGTGCCACGCTTCGTGGGCGAGGTGTTGTTCCTGCCCAGGGCCGACATGGATGTCCGTTCCCTGGGTGTAAGCCAGCGCCTGCAACTGGGCTGGTTTGGCTGAATTGTAATGCACGTTGACATCATTGAGCGACATACCGGAAAGCGATTCCATGCCAGTTTTGAGGTCGTCAGGAAGACCAGTGTTGTTTGTCGCTGGAACTGGCGTGTCCGATGAGGTCAAACTCCCTGCCGCTTTTGACTGGATAACCGCGTCGTCTTCATCTTCGCCTGGGTCAGATTCTTTTTTGAGTTTCTTGAGTTTTTCTTCTGACTCGGAAACCTCGCACATATCACATTTGGCTTGAATTAGAGCTTTCCGTTGCGCCAGCTTTGCTCCGAGTTTGGCCTGGGCTACCAGCCGGGGGTTCTGACTGAAACTATCCTGGAGCTTCATTTGAATCGCCACGCTGGAAGTCTGGTTCAATTTCGCCTGAAGGGGATCCATTGGTGACAATTCTTCTTTTAATTCCATTCCCTGAACTGTCACAGCATTTGGGTCGGCAAAAACAGAGCGGGGGGAACTGGCTGGGGTTGTGCTTTTCTCGGAAAAAGTCTGCATAAAGTCCTCTCAATTTTTCACAGGCCGTAGTAATACCGTTTCAGGAGCGGAACCAGTCCTGACAGCCACTCTTGATCCTGATCGAAGGCAAGTTTAAAAGTTTTGGTGTTGTAATATTTCCAGTATTTTCGACCCTCAGCCAGGAATGCTTTTTGAAACATTTGAAAATTATGAACTGCTGGGAAATAGATCTGGTTTATGATGGTCTGAGCCCCGCCACTGTAGTCCTGATTGTAATGATCAATCGCATTCAGGATGTACATTGATTTCGGGACTCTCGTTCCACTGACATCAAAACCTTCTGCCTCTTTCCATAAATTGTAATAGGAACCAACATTTTGGAGTTCATAATTTGGAATCAATTTCCAAAGCATCTGCTGTAAAACCCTGGCAGACACACCTTTAATCAGGTATTCGCCAGTATTTTTGTTGACTTCGTCATAACTGAAGAACATATCCCGCCAGGCTGGCTCTTTCAGGGTTGGAAGCACTCCAACTTTATCAAACACATCCAGCAGTTTTTTATTGTGCATAATCGGTCTGGCGTAAGCTTTCAACAGATTGAGGTACAAACTGGCTCGCTGTTCAAAAGCTTTGACATTGGTGGATGTTTTATACGCATCAGTGCCGACTTTGATACCAAGCTGGATTTCTTTTTCCATCTTCTGGGTTTCATCCAGACTGCTAAATTCTTCGTCATCTGGTAACAGTCGTCCGTCGGCGGTTTCTTCAGCCAGCCAACCTTTCAGTTCAATCGGCAATGATCGAACCCACGCCGCAATGTTTGACCAGTTGCCGACGTTGGGCGAACGCATCGCCACCATGCGTTTGGCACGGCTCGAATCTGGATTGTAAGTAAATGTCTTTTGGAGCTTTGGATTGATCTCCAGTTCCTGATAGGCTTTATCCCGAATATATGCTTGAAGTTGCGGGTTGGTTTTTCCAAAGATGGCTGCCACTTCATCACCGTCATAATCGCCGCCAAGCCATTTTTGGATATTGGCTGGAACACCGATAAAACTGCCTTTGGTAAACCACTGGATGGCGGCGAGTGTGCCTTCAATCGTAAAATCCTGGATTGCCTTACCCATCGAGGAACGGTCTGTTTCACGGTCAACCACGTCTTCAGCGTCTTCCTCAAGTGAAGTGTCACGAACCCATTTCTCGTAAAGCTTTCGATCTTTTGACGATACCACCAGGTCTACGCCTTTCCAATCCACGGGCCACAACGAATCGTCAATCACACCAACCATTCCCTTAAAAAACGTGAGCAAATCGTCCTGGCGCCCAGTCAGAGTGTATTGAATGCCTTCGATATTGCCGACCAGCTTTGAGATTTTGGTGTTTTGTTCAATATTTTTGGCTGAAATGGGCCGAAAGTTCTGCTTATCCACCGGCGAGCGAATCAACGACATTTCACCTGGAAGGTGTTTGGTATAGCGGGTTTGATCTTTGGGGATCACGACATTTTTCCCCGGCACGGGCATCGCGACACCCATTTCCATCGGTGGTTTGCCCGTGGTCAAGAGGCTCATCACAGAGCGCTTGGATTGGAAATATTCATTCGTTCCAACATTGTGTTTTTGCTGCACAAACTCCTGATACCCTTGAACCCATTGGGATAAGCCCCACTGGACCAGCTCATTGATGACATCAATATTTTCTTCGTCAAACCATTCCATCATCTGGTGGCTGGCTTTTCCAGTGTTGGCGACAGGCTGCCGTTTTTCATATTGCATACCACCTTGCTGCATTTTATCGGCCAGACTCTTTTTAATATATCCCCACCCATCGTCCACCTGAATTTCGGTTCCATCCTTGAGCCGAAACGTGTGTTCCATTCCTTTTTCAATCGGGTAGGCCCGGCTTCGGATTTTCCCCGTCACCCCGGCATTCACAAGTGGGAATAAAGATCGTTGGGCGTAGTAAGATGACTCTTCAAACCCAAACATATCCTTAAACATTTCGACGCTATCTTCTTCAATACCATAGACGGTGCTGGATTTTCCCTTGGCTGGTTTGATCGAAGATCCCGCCATGAGGTCAATCCGATAGTTCTTGCCTTTGTATTTCACTGGGGTTTGAAGCGTCTCTTCGTCAACTTCATCCGGCAATTGTACAATGACAAAGCTGTACTTTCCCTGGGTGATGTCCTGGAATATTGGATGAACCATTTCCTCCTGTTTCAGAAGTTTCCCACTCATATCAATCACGTCAACCGTTTCTGTTTTCTTGACATCAATTGGTTCAACTTTGGTCGGAGACAGATCTTCACTCTCAAATGCCTGTTGCAGAATAAGTTGCAATTTTCGAATGTCTGTTTTGTCAAAATCAGGATCCTTAAGTAACTCCGAGATTTCGTCAAATCGGGGGTGATCCATCAATTCGACAATCCCATTTGTTGCCTGTTCAACGGCTTTGGTCCAGGAATCAAAAGCTATTTCTTCATTCAGTTGCGCCCAGTAATAAAGAAGATTGACAATCAGTGTTCGATTTCCAGTTGATGGTGGAACATTTTTCTCAATCGCACTCTTGCGGTGGTATTTGGTTCTTCCTTTGTAAAGAACATCCAGGGTGCGCTGAATCGGCGAGTTAGATGGGGATGACCGGCGTTGAAGGGCACTTCGGTTTGATATTTCTTCCGCCAGTTTGGTTTGGGCTGTGACCCGCGAACCCTGATTGAGCCTTTGTTGAAGCTGAAGCTGGGTTTGAACCTGTGGCCGTTGGTGCAACTCCGTCAATTGATCGGGCAGCACTTCGGTGTGTTGTGTTTGGCGATGACTGATTGGCTGGTTTTCAGCGACCGTGTACATAATGGTCCTCATCCACAGGGTTTTGGCCTTCTTTGGCGAAAGAGTCCAGTTACATTTCAGGTGTCAGAGGCGACATAGACGTCCCAATGTAATTTCCCAAATTGATGAACGTAGGGGAAACGTTGACAATCAAGTTGTAATACTGCTTCCATTTTTCTCCTCTGGTTGGCTCAAGTAGATCTTTAACATAGTTTCGCATCAATGATTTATATAAATTTTCACCCGAAATGCCTCTTGGGACCTGTAAACTCACCGGGCCAGTCCCAACGCGGGTCCATTTGGGTGTTCCATCATCGGTCCAGGTAATATTCACAGGTACAGTTAAGCCTCCATAAAGATATGTCAGCATCTGGGAAACAAGGGTTAGCCCCTTGGCAATGCCTTCGGTCGGAATATCCTGGTTCCATTTTTCGGATGGTCCGGTAAATACTTTTTTTACCTGTTGAATGGCGGCAATGGTGTTGTGTTCAAATTTGCGAGGGACTTTGTACGCCTGGTTTGCATCTTCAGCCGCCTGGCCGAATAATTCTTGAACCCGTATAAACGAAGAGGTTGCAATACCAATGGTTTTAGCGAGTTCAAACTTCTGAAATTCTGAAAATTCACCTGTAAATGTATCCTGGACTTGATTTTTCGGCTCTTTTTTTCCTTCAAGCAACCCGGCTAAGAACCAGACATAACTGTCTGGGTTACGAACTGCAATATCTGGTTTTAAGGCCGTAATCAGTCGTTCGGTTGTGTAGGCATAGTCAGGTGTTCCCAACGCCGCGTGGACAGCCTCGTGAATGACCGTATTTCGCTGTTCTGCTGGGTCTAACTTGTCGAAGAATCGTGTCCTGAGTGTAATCACTCCTGAAAGCGTAAAGGCATTGGCTGATGATGGGTCTCCGTCACGGTAATCAATTCGAAGTCTCGTGGACTGCAGGTATTCAGCCATACGAGTAAGATTTGAGAGAACTGTTTCAAATGGAGAGCTATGTTTAAACACTTTGAGGAAATGTTCCTGTACTTCCCTTTGACTGATTGTTTCTCTCAACTGCTTGGCGGCACGCATCAGAGTTTCGATGGCGCTCCGCCTGGCGGTTTCAGCCGTTTCTTCCCGGCGGACGGCTGGGGTTCTCACATCCTCAGTCGTCGTAACTGTCATAGGGGCTAAGCCACTCGATTCTTCTCCTGAAACGCGGGCTTTCATCAGGGTGAGTTCCCGTTGAAGCAGTTTCATATAAATCGCAGGTTCAATTGAGACCCCTCGATTGGCCAGGAGCAAAAAATTTGTCGCTTCAGATTGGGATAACTGACTAATTTCTTCATCAGTCAGCAAATTGACCTTGCTGGCTAAAACTGGATTGGGAGGCTCAACCGGATAGCTTTTCTGTTTTTCCTTCAGGAGTTCAAGCTCTCGTTTGGTCAGCCGGATGTATTCCTCAAATGTAAGCGGAAGCTGACCTCGCCCATTCAGGAGAAGATAATGCGTTGCGCGTTCCAGTGAGAGTTCTTCAATGTTGACTTCCAGCTTAGTTTCCGGATCCTGAAATCTTTGAATCGGCAGGTTGGTAACCTGAGGTCGTTCTGCCAGAGCAGCGCCCAGTTTTGCCTGGGCAACCACCTGTGGGCTCTGATTGAGTGCCCGCTTGAGTTGCAACTGGGTCTGGTTTTGGGAACGCTGGTTGATTTGGTGGCTCAAAAGCCCTGGACCAAAACTCAACGGGAGTGATTCGCCTTCTGATTGCATCAGGGAAGAAGACGGTGTCGCGGAGCTGTTTTTCAGAATGGGTGGTTGAGGGGCGTAGGCATTCATTCTTTGTTTCCTCCGCTTCAGGTCGAACCAAATTAACACTTCCAATCAATACCAGAATCTGGAGAGCGCATAGCGATACTGGTTAATAAAGTCATAGAGCATTTCAGCTTCGCCAGAGGCTGGTAATCGAACGTCATATTCCCCAGTTGGCCCAGCCGTCAGTCCCTGAACTTCAGGATTTGGTACAAGTAAATCGGTAATGTCTTCATCTCCGGCAATGACCCTCCACCCTTTTGACTGGGCTTCCCTCAATGCTTTCACCTTGGCTCTGACATCGGTCGCCAATCCTTTTGGTTTCTTTCCAGCCTGTTTTTTCGCCTCAATGACTTCAATTGGGACATACTGGCCATCGTCTAAAACCCGAACCACCAAAACATCAATTTCTCGCATGACCCTTGGCCTGCCGGTTTCGGTTAAATCTTCAGGATCAACAATTTTCACGCCTTTAAAAACTTCAACATCGCCCTCGATAAATTCATCCTCGTGGCCAGCCTCGGCGGCATCTTTGGCTTGAAGTTCAACAATCACCCCTTTGAGATTGGTTGGAATGCCTTTGCCACCGCGTTCGGCTAAATAGCCAGGTTGAAGCCAGTATCTGACCTGCGCGTCATCAAGCAAGCCCAGGTCTTTGGCGCGTTGCCAGCGGGGATCGTGTTGAGCTTCTGAAAGTGATTGAAATGGAATGACATCTTCAACTCCGCTCTGGTCTTTGAAGTCAAGCTCATCGCCTTTGAAATCTACATCAAAATCATGGCCTGACGACGATGACGCAGCTTGCCCAGATGACGAAGCAGTTACCAGTACAGCATCAGGTATAAGGCTTTGATCAATGTTTTTGTTGAGATCGCCAATAATGCGATTTAAAGACGCAATACTCCGGGCTGCCGGGGTACTTCCAGATGATGATTCAATTTTTTCTAAATCCTTTTGTGCTTTCGCCAGCCTGGCGTCCGCAGGTGTATTTGTGACGCCGAAAGACAGTTGCCGTTTAATTTCATTCCTGACAATGCCAATCATCAGAGGAATCTCAGTCTTTGGAGCGGATTCAGGAAATGGTTCGAGTCTGGCTTGTAAGACATCTTCTTCGTCAAAATCAGTCTCGGATGATGCCGTGAGCGGAAATTCATCCAGTTTTCGCTGGATTGGTCCCTGGGCTTGATAGTTGGGAAGGTTGAAATCACCCGTTGCCTTCATCTGAAGTGCTTTCTCACCCATCACATCTGCTTCGCGTTCAAGGCCGAAATCATCATTGATGGCGACATCCTGGAGTTGCGTCGTTGGTTGAACCCGGCCCTGTTTTTGCTGGACGACGTGCCACGCTTCGTGGGCCAGGTGTTGTTCCTGACCGGGGCCGACGTGGATATCTGAACCTTGAGTGTAGGCCAGCGCCTGCAACTGGGCTGGCTTCGATGAGTTGTAATGCACGTTGACATCATCGAGTGAGACATCAGAAAGCGCTTCGATCCCCGATTTGAGCTGGTTGGGCAAGCCGGTCCGGTTTTCAACCAATGAGTTTTGTGACGAACCGGGTGAATTGGCCGATTTGGTTTGGGCAACGGTGTCTTCCTCTTCAATCATTCCCGATGGTTTCGACTTTACTTTCTTTTCTTCTTCGGAACAGGCATCGCACATCCGCTGGAGCGGCTGATCCCGATTGGCCAGGGCTTCAGCAAATTTGGCTTGAATGGCAGCTTGCGGGCTGTTGTTCAACGAGTTTTGAAGCTGAAGCTGGGTTTGCACCTGGGGGCTTTGGTTTAACGATTCGGGGATGGTTCGTTGGGCCTGACCTGTGCTGGCAGAACGATGCAGTGTCTGTTTTTTTTGAACTGCATCAGCCGGGACGGTTCCATTCTGGCCTGGATTGCGCTGTGATTGCCTGGCAAACGTGTTCATAATTCTTCCCCTTTAAATACAAATGGCGATCAACTTCGGTGCTCGACGGCGAGAGTCAAAATTTTGTGTGATGAAAGGACCTGATTAGAGATTTTGGAAATTGCCTGGATAGCGAAGTGATTTCAAGATGGCATCAATACAAAACAAGGTATTGCAACTGTTTGAGGTAGCGAGACCTGAAACCAAATCTGAGACTGATTTCCCCCACAGATCCCTGCGAATACTCTGGAGTGGCGGAACTGTTGCCGGAGGGTCTTGCAGCATCGCCGTCAGAAAGAAGATATTTTTCCCAATCGGAGTTTGCTTATTCGATGCTTGACCTCTCCAGGTACTATCGTCAATTTGACCAAGCGCAAATTTTTCAATTTGGCTTCCGGTAAGTAATTTCGATATATGGGGTGGTATTTCAGCAAGCACTTCATCCCCCAATCCTTGTGCCTCTTCTCTTCGCTTGGCCCAGTATTCTTCGACCTGCTGGACAACTTCCAACGGAACGGGAGTTTGTGCCTGGAGAAAGTTCTGACCAATCACTTCGGTATTCTTTGACGAAGCAACCGGGATCGTGCCGTGAGCCTGGGCCCAGGCAAACAGAAGCTGACTGGCGGTATATCCGAGTTCTTGAGCCCACTTCTGGAAGTGTTCGTCGTTTACAACCCCGCCCATAAGGCCAAACCCTAAATAGGTGATTCCTCTGGATTTGGCAAATTCTCTGATTTTTTCATCGGGTCCCTTCGGTGAAAAGCGATTGGAAAGAACATCAACTTTATAAATCGAATCCTGTTCATCTTCCGCTGAGGCAATCTTGGCAAACGTTTCGGAATCAGCTTTGATATTGCTGGCGCCAACCGCTTTGACAATGCCTTCTTTTTTGAGAACTTGAATCGCTTTGAAGGCTCCCTCAATGTTTTGCTGGCTTTCCTCAACATCGTGAAGCAAAACGACGTCCAGATACCCACCAAACTTTTCTGCGACCCCTTTGAGTTTTTCATAAATCGTTTGAGCTGGTTCACCCGGTCTGAATTTGTAGACAATTTTGACATCGTTGCGCGTCAGATTCGGGGATTCTGCCAGCACTTTGGCCAAAACATCTGTGTTTCCATAGGATTCAGCCGCGTCAAAGACTCGATATCCGGCCTCCACCGCTGCTTTGATCTGCTCTTCATTTCGTTCATCGAGTCCGAAGGCAGTCCGATTTTCCTCCAATGATCCGCCACTGGAGATTTCAATTTCCGTCCCGCCGACCACTGGAAACACCCCAGTTTTATCTTTAAACAGGTACAACCCCATCAACGCGCCTCCAGACCGCCCAACAAACTTCCCATAGCGATAGACTGGCGGGAGGTTTGCCGCGCCAACTGGAATTCGATAAATGATATCCGGGTGCTCGGGTTTTAAGCCCTGGGTCAGCTTAATTTCATTGGCTTTCATCAGTTGCACAACATTACCACCCGAATAGCTGACGATTTTCTCTTTCCTTTGCGCCAGCCGCTCAGTTAATTGCGATTGGATCTGCCCCCCTGAACCCTGATTGAATTTCCGTTGAAGAAGAAGCTGGGAGAGCACATTTGGACGTTGGTTCAGGCTTTGGGCAAGTTGTATTGTGCCACCTGATACTGGCTGGGCTTCTCCTGGTTGAACCGCTGGTTGCCGAATGAGTTCCGTCAAAGAGGGGGTGTCAGCCGAAGCCAGTTGGGGCTCTTTTGGCGCTTGATAAGCCACTGAACTCATAACAGTCCTTTTTGTTATCGGCCTGGGCGTGTTTTTTGGCACGCCCAGGCCAGTTCCCTATTGCACACCAACCGCAATCATTACGGGTTGAGCAGTGTGACCGTCAGAATGTCTCCGTCATTGGTGGTCAGGAGCGGCGAGAAGTTTGAAAGGAAATCATTGAAGGGAAACGAATAAACATCCGAAAAACAACCGTTGATCGCATTGGCCCAGGGATTGTAATACGGTTTATTTGGCTGGATGGCGCTGAAAAGCTCTGAATCAGATGCCTGCTGCCAGGCTGAACTCGGCTGTGACCCGTACTGGCTGCTTCCGACAAAACCGAAGTTGAATCCAGCCATCAAATCACGGGAAATGGCGGAAAAGACGTTGTTGTCGCCCGTGTTTCCAGTTGGATTTGAGGCAGACCCGTTCTGCCCATCATAGGACCATTCGTAATTCATCACCGCGAGATAAATCACAGAGCTAAAATCGGCAAAAACCATCGTGGCTGTCATGGTAAAATTGCCCAGAACGCTGGTGGTACCGGTGATGTTGAGTGTCAAACCGTTGTAAGTTACCGATGAAGCACTGTAGGTTTGAGCCTGAAAGTCGAGCGATGGTGGGTTTTGGATCCCGCTATAGCTGTTTGACAGTAAAATTGAATCGGTCGAATCAATAAACACGCTCACCAGATAATCTCTAAAACTTTCGTACAACGGCAACCACGAAGGATTTCCGGCATTCGGGCTGATTACTCGAACTGTTTCATTACTTGAATTTTTCACCACGGTCGTTGAACTGTTTCCAGAAAGTCCGGCCAGCGTCGAAATCAAATCCGACAAAGCCGTTTGGGAACTGGGCACTCCGCGAGAGTTTCCACCAGTATTTGAGGTCGTGGTTTCCATCTGGACCGGGATTGAATACCAGTTGATATAGGTAATATCGGCGGTGGCGCTCGTCGCCGAGCCAGCAAACTCAATCATTTGATAGCGATTGGTATCAGTTGTCAGCGTGTACGCCATATCAACTGGCAATCCTCCCGAAGTTGGAGGCGTGAGCGCGGCATCACTCAGATACATATGGCCTTGCCAGTTGGATGGGTCCATACTGATGGTGTTTTGAATCGAGTCCAATGAATATGAAACGCCGTTTTCCAGTGTCGTGCCGTTTCCGCCAGTCGCATTCAGGGCTGGGCCGACCAGTTCGGTGACGTTATTGACCACCTGGGTCGCTTGAATGAACGTGACATACGCGGTCGGAATGTCGGTATTTTGGTTCACAAAATTGATGGTGTACATGAGTCCTCCTTCTTGTGGTGAGGCTGTGGTGTGGTTTTACTCAGGATTGGTGGAAATCTGGTGCTGTTTGGCTGAGGTGAGAAAGTACCAGTCGAGTGTTCTCGGCTTTGGCGAATGGTTGAGCGAAATGGACATCATCACTTCGACGTAAGGTCTGGTTTGGATAAACTCTGAAATGTTGGCTTCTGTGGCATAGTCGCCGCCTTTGGCCGCACGATCCACGTCATAAAACCAGGGTGATAAGTAGTTGATCAGGTCGGTATTTAAGCGGTTGATACAGTCGCCGATGTCTTCGGTTTCAAGAAACTGGACTGTGGTTGTGACCGTGATCAATACATAGATTGGATTGACCACCTGAAGATTGATAAATGGCGAGTTTCGGCTTGCCAGGTATGTCTGAATTTGATTCAGCATGGCGGAACTGACGGTTGGCGTCGTCGGCTCCATGGTTTCGTCGCTATCCGGCCCAGGAATGACAACCACCAGTACATCTCCGGGTGAATTTCCGGCTTTGAGATTGCGTGCCGGCAGGGTTTGAACTTTCCAAATGGTGGGAAAGCGTTCGAGTACCAGCCGCTCATAATCCCAGTTCAGGATCGCACGATCTTTGTGTTGCAGCCGTTCACCGATGCGGATGGTCAGCGTGCGGTCATTTTCCGGAGGCCGTCCGCCAAAGGATGGCATCGGCTGCACGATGCTGCCAATGTCTGGCAAATCCTGAACCGAACTGCTGATAGTGTAAGCCGGAACTGGTGTTTTGAGGGTTTCCCCTGTGTTATCAATATTTTGCCAGGTTGCCAGCATGGCGTGCGGATAGATTCCAATCACAGTGGGAAACGCTGGCGCCCGGTTTTTGGCTGAAACCCAGAGCCACTGATAGTCTGCCGGGAGAATCGTGGTTCCCGTCGGGTCAAACCATGGAAGCACGAGACCTGTGATCCCGGTATTTTGCAGGCCATTGGTTGTGTCCTGCCTGAGTTCTGTTTCTTTGAATTCGTGCCAGCGATTTTCAGAGAGGTAATTCCATTTGACCTGGGGCAAAGTGACTGGCTGGTCACCGGTATTTTCGGCAACCATTTGAAAGAGCAGCGTCAGCAATTTCGAAGACGGCAGTCCCGAAAACCCAAGATAGAGATTTCCCTGATTTGGAAACACTGGAAGCAATGTCGAAATAAGTTCCGGTTGTTGGTACCCGGCAAAGGGCAATAAGTGGAAAAACATCCCATCTGCCGAGTTCTGGCCCGTTGTCGGGATATAACAACTGGCCTCATAGGTGACTGTTATTTTTTCAGCCTGGGGGAGATAGGGTTCGTTTGGGTACTTGAGTTCGTTTTTCAGGCTCATGCAGTTTTTGACGCACAGCTCATAACATTCCTCAAAGGCTGTTTCGGCTTCGGTTTGCCGATCAACCAGGCTCTTTTCCAGCGTTTCAAAGTTCGCTTTGGATTGGGCGGCAAAATCAACCACACAGTTTTCAAGGCACAGACAGGCATCAATCCGTTTTTCAAATGCTTCCAGGCACAGTTTCACCGGCACCGGAAGAGGATCTTGCTGCAGGATTGAAGTAAGGAACCCAAGGCACTCCTGGAAAAATTGAGTCTGGGTGATGGAGGGGTTTTCCCTGAGCGATTGAATTTTTTCCTTGATTTGGGTCAGGACTTGAGCTGCCTGTGGATCACTGATTTTTCCCAGGCAGGTTTCCAGCTTTTGAAATGATTGCTGAAAGAGCGAATTCAGGCAATTTTGAACACATTCGATAATGCACTTCGGGTCGGTTGAAACTGGCATCGCCAGGCACTGTTCCAGGCAGGTGACGCTGATTTTCTCCAATCCTGATTTGCAAAGTCTGAGGCAACGTTTGAGTTCATCGAAATTGGCCTGAGCCTGGAGTTGATAGGCAATGATATCAGCCAGCAGGTGAAGACAGACTTCAACCAGCGAAAGACACTTGAAGCACTTTGCCGGCTGTTTTAATCGGGTTTGTATGTTTCCTGTATAGAAGCGATTGAGTGTTTCGCGCAACGTTTGAATCTGGCTGGTGCCCAGAAGTTTCTGCTCAGCTTTGACTTGAATCAGGAGCTGACGAAGCTGTTCCACCTCAGTGCTGGATCCTTTTTCACACGTTTCCAGGCAGGTAATCACCAGCGTGCAGATATAGGTCACGGTGTTGGTCAAGCTTTTCTCAAGGCACCCTGGGGTATCGCTGCAGGTTGCCATCTGACAATCAGCCAGCGAGAGCAATCCGGCCTCGATCAATTGCGCTGCCGCCTTCAACATCTGACATTCGGCCAGACATTTTTCCTCACACTTTTCTGAGTCAGGCAGGTCTTCAATGACGGCATTTAAAACATTTTGGGCATAGATTGCATTGCCAAATCCATAGGGTGGTTCGCTGAATTCAAGCCTGAGGGCACTCTGGTTTGGATCATAGTAATCAGGCGGCCCGGCTGGGCAAATCTGCAGCGTGGTAAATTCAGATTTTCGGCAAAGCTGGCCATCTGGCGTCGGTTCCTGGGTGTCGCAATCGGGTTTGGTTCGAAATAAAAAGACCTCGACTGAGTTTGACGGTGTCTCGGGACAGGATGAAACATCACTTAAAACCCAGGTGCCGGGATTTTTAACACGAAACACGCCTTCAAAATACTGATTTTCAAACAACGGGGTTGGCGACGGCAGACCATCCAGCCCAATCACATAATCCTTGTAATAGCCTTTAAACCCGGTTTCATTCTGGGGCAGGTTAAACCATTTGATTCCAACTGAGAGTGATTTGATATCTTTGCAAAACAGTTCGGAATGTTGAATTTCCAGGTATGAGCCGACTACGGGCAAACCGCCGAAAACTGCATATGGTGAGGTCGGGTCAATGGCACCATCGGTGTTGGAGAGTGAAAGGTTGGTCAGGTCTGTTACTTTGACATGAATTTTGAGGCTGATCATCGGAAGTAGTTCAAGCAATGACAGTGGATATACCCAAACCTGGGTATCACTCCCAATCAAAACTGGTGTTTGAACCAGATACGCCGTGCAGGTTGGCAATTCAGGATGAGGATTGGCCGTTACTGGGTCGGGTTCTTCAGGCGAAAACGGAGCAATTGGCGGGGCTTCAGGCGGTAAAGAAATGATCAACGTAAAGTTTGGATCGGAATCAGTCGTGAACTTACATTTGGCCTGATAGGTTTTGACCTGTAGCCAGCCATCCGTGGTGGACAGAAACAGTTGGAACGCGCCTTCAAGCAAGGTTTCAAAAATGTCGGTCGGTGTCGCACCCGTGATGGCGGCAATTTGCTCAAGTTGCGGATTCAAGACCGTGGTTTGAAACTCCAGCGGGTACTGGATTTGGATTCGAATGGTGCGCGTTCCACCACCAAGCAGCAAAGATTGGCTTGCCAATCCAAAGCCCAGCGTCGCCAGTTCGGTGGTGACAACCGGGGTCATCTCAATTTGAGTGCTTCCAAAGGGTGGCCACGAAAGCTGGTTCTCAATTGCCGCTGCCAGCCGAGTGATTGAGCTAAACACCTGATGCGTGGTTCGTTTTGGTCTGGTTGTGTCATTCACTGTGGAATCAGCAACATAGAGTGGTCCAAACGACTTTTGGATGGCCAGAAGTTGATCTAACACGGCAGTTGTCACCAGCAAATTTTTGTCAGCCGCATAGAGGATTTCGCGATCATTGATATCCTGGCCGGCTGGGAAGAGCGTCCCCTGTGGAACTTCGCTGCTCGTAACATTTTCATCATCCGCCAGCGCAAAGGTCAGGTACAACTGATCTGGGACAGGTGGCCGAAACGTCTGCCGGAGCACATCAAAATAGTAAAAATTGCGATACCGGATCGAAAACGTGTTGATTGTTTCCTGGGCTGACTGAAAAAGACGGGCAAAGGCAATGTAGAGAGCAAGCTGGGGTTTGTGGTTGCCATCTTCAAGGGTTTCTTCAACATCACTTTGCACCAGGGGTTGCAATTCGGAAATAGCATCCTGAAAGGTGTAATAAATCGGGTTAAGCTGAGTCAGCACCTGATCAATTTTTTTGAGGCTCGTACGGCCTTGATAAATCGAACTGTCCCCTCTGACGGCAGCCAGATTCCAGTTTGGGCCAAATGCCGAATACACCTGACCAATCGGTTTTCCCAGCGCCTCTGGCTCGGCGGCGCCTAAATCAAAGGCTTTGAGTTTCTGTACCGCCGGCTTGAGGGACGTTTCAATCAGCCCGGTCAGCGTGTGGGAAAGCAATCTGGTTGAAGCAACGGATGGACTCTGGCTGATGCCGTCATGCCACATATTGATCCGACGGGCCAGATCCAGCATCACGCCAAAGAGCTGGTGCAGGGCGCTCAACTTTTCGTCAAAGGAATGGGTTTGCGCCGTGCGGCGCTTTACATTCAGGTACCTGGCTTCGTGGGCAACCAGGTTGGTGGCACCAATGGACGCGGCAAGCATGGTTGGGTCACTGATGAAAAAATCAACCCAGTTCCCGTCAATCTGGTTCTGAAGATCATAAAACCGGATGAGTTCCGCGTATCGCACTGAAAAATCGAGTAATTCTGGAAAAGGACGCCCGTCAACCGGCGCAAAACCGGCATCAAGTGCCTGCAACCACCGATCAAACTGGCTCGCAGCACCATTGATGACAATTTTTCCAGAATGCGGATCCATTAAGGCATCTCCACAGGAATGGTGGCTTCATTCAGGTAAAAGGGATAGACCAGATTGCTCCGTGAATTTGTCTGCCGGATGATGTAATCAAGATAGATATAAACCAGCCCCGTCTGGCTCGCATCGGCCTGGATTTGAATCTCAACGATGTCAATGCGCGCTTCCCAGTACAGGACTGCCTGACGAATGGCGTCTTCCAACTGGGTCATGAGCGTGGTGGTGACATTCTGAAACACCATTTTCCAGAGCAGCGAACCATATTCCGGAAGCATAATTCGCTCGCCAAGCGAGGTCGAAAACAGCACCCAGAGGCTCTGCCGGATATCCAGGTCATCACTCACCATCACAACGCTCGAAGTCATTTTCGAAAAAGTTGGTGGAAAGCTCCAACCCGTTCCAAGAAAAGAAGTTTCGACATCTTTCATAGTCATTTCGGTCTCTGGTATTTGGTGCTTGGTTCTTGGTGCTTGGTTCTTGGTTCTTGGTGCTTGGTTCTTGGTGCTTGGTGCTTGGTTCTTGGTTCTTGGT
>DAOQNB010000003.1:0-29661 GCA_035335845.1 Acidobacteriota bacterium
GAACAGAAAGAATCCCCCGCCTCAACCGCGCAGCGGTAGGCGGGGGAGGTTCAAGACTCACTACGTGTTACTTACTACTCGCTTTTGGGGGTTCTTGTTATGCGGTTCCCGTTGATCCTGGTCTGCCTGCTGACCGCCTGCTCAACCCTGGGAAGTCCCACCACGCCGCCGCTGGTTGTATCGCCAACCAATGCGAATGCTTCAAACCAGCTCATTGATCGCATCCGGGTTCCGGCTGGATACCAGCGGTTGAAACCACCTTCGGGGAGCTTTGCCACCTGGTTGCAGCACCTTCAACTCAAACCTGGCACCCCAGCCGTCCACCTCTTTGATGGCTCGCTCAAAAAAAATCAAAGCGCCCATGTGGCCGTGATTGATATGGATACCGGCGACACCGATTTGCAGCAATGTGCCGATGCCGTGATGCGGCTTCGGGCGGAATATCTTTTTTCATCCGGAAAAAAATCTGAAATTGGGTTCAATTTTACCAGCGGCTTCCGGTGTGATTTTGCAAAGTGGGCCGAAGGGTACCGACCTGAAGTCACGGGGAATAATGTGCGCTGGGTTAAAACAGCGTCAGTTGATGCCTCTTACAAAAGCTTTCGGGAATATCTGATCCCAGTTTTTACCTATGCGGGAACGGCGTCACTCAGTCAGGAACTGAAACCCGTTTCCACCATCCAGGAAGTTGAAATCGGCGATGTTTTTATTCAAGGAGGATTTCCCGGCCATGCGGTGATTGTGGTGGATGTGGCCCTGCATCAACAAACCAAAGACCGACTGTTTTTACTCGCTCAAAGCTATATGCCCGCCCAGGAAATCCACATCCTGCGCAACCCAACCAATGATCAGCTCAGCCCCTGGTACAGCGCCAATGCCCAGGGCAATCTTGAAACACCGGAGTGGACCTTCCCACCCGGCAGCCTGAAGCGGTTTGGTGAGTAGTCAGAAAATGCGACTCGCTTACTTGAGACCTTCTTCCCCAGCCTGCCGGAGAAACGCCCAGGTGAAAATACTGGAATGGTTATCTTGCCACGTCACGCCCAGCGCATATCGCCCGACGTGGTGCATCGAAGTTACTTCAAATTTTGTGACATCGCCGAGCAGTGGAAGGCTGAGCGAGCGCTTTTTCTTTTCAGGCGCGACCGGAACCTCTTCAACGAGGCTTGGATGCGGGTTTTCGCCGCGTTCCTGGGCACAGGTTGCACAGGGGCAAACCCGCCGCAGGCTCATCAATCGGAATACACTCTTTTCGCCATCGCGCCAGACCAGTTCCATGGTGGCAGTTGAGCGGTTGACATTGACCGCTTCGGGGAATAGTTCACCTGACATAGTCGGATTCTTCCTTCGATTGTGGTTGTAATTGCTGGAAATATGGGGCTTTCCCCATGGGGTGTTTGGTGATAACATACGCCCCTCTTATCGCCAGGCGCAATCCAAGCAAACGGCACTCGTTCGACAATCCAAAATATCTTCCCAACGTACGCGACCCAAATCCAATCTCATTGTGTAAGGAAACGTCTGCCATGTCATCAGAAACCCCACGCGAATTGAAAGTGGGCGATCCCGCACCAGCCTTCAGTTTACAAACCGGCGACGGAACAACGGTCAACCTGTCTGATTTCAAAGGTCAGCGCGTCGTGCTCTATTTTTATCCACGCGATAACACGCCAGGATGCACCCGCGAAGCCTGTGGCTTTCGTGATGACCTCGCCAAACTCAACTCTCTGCGCGCTCAGGTCCTGGGCGTAAGCACTGACAGTGTGGCGTCGCACAAAAAATTTACCGAGCAATACCAGCTCAACTTTCCGTTGCTGTCTGACCCCGAAATGACAGTGTCACAGGCATATGGTGTCTGGCAGGAAAAAAGCAACTATGGAAAGAAATATTTCGGCATCGTTCGAACGACCTTCATCATCGACGAAGAAGGCACCATCAGCCGGATCTTCCGCCGGGTCAAAGTTGACGGTCACACCGAAAAAGTGCTCGAAGCGTTAGCTGCCAAATAATACCGGTTTGTAGTCAGTAGTCAGTAGTTTGCTCAATTTATTTGATTGAATCACTTGACTATTTGCTTATACCGAAGATTTCGTTGCAAATCGGCATCTGACCATTTTGGAATAAAGCCCTTGTCTTACAGGAAGGCTACATTCTCGAAAAAATGGTATTTCCCTAAACCCTGAACCCTGAACCCTGAACCCTAAATGGTATAAGGCCAGCCCCTTCCAACGACCAATCCCAATCAAAGCTGTTTTCCATGGAAATTCCAACCCTCACCACTGAGCGCCTGTTGATGCGGGCCTTTCGTGAATCAGACCTTGATGAGTATGCCGCCCTGTGTGCTGACCCGGAGGTTATGCGCTACCTGGGCGAAGGTCGCCCGCTGGCCCGCTGGGAAGCCTGGCGGCAGATGGCCATGATCATCGGGCACTGGCAGTTACGCGGGTATGGGATGTGGGCCGTCGAAGAAAAATCAACGGGGAAACTCCTTGGCCGCATCGGATGTTTTTACCCCGAAGGCTGGCCTGGATTTGAAATCGGCTGGACGCTGGGCCGCGCCGCCTGGGGTAAAGGGTTTGCCACCGAAGGTGCCCGGGCGTCGCTGGACTTTGCATTTCACACCCTCGATCAGAATCACGTGATTAGTTTGATTCGCCCCGACAACCAGGCTTCCATTCGCGTGGCCGAACGCCTTGGTGAATCACTCGAAGGCTCGGTCACTCTGTTCGGGGGCGAAGCGTTGATTTATGGGATTCATCGTTCCTGAGAAGCAGGGGCTGAGGGCTAAGGGTTAAGGGCTGAAGAAAAACCTGAAGTTATCTGAACCTGTTTTTCAATCTTCAGTTCCAGGCCCTAAAAAGCCAGATGCCAGATAACGCTCAAAAATTCTAAGAAAAAAACATTCCAAACCATTCAGGCCAAACATTTACCCAAATACTCACTTCTGACGATCTCACTTTATCTTTGTGTTTTCTTTCACTTCGGAGTCTATTCAATGAAGGTTCGTTATTTGTCTTTGTTGTGCCTGTCACTCTTTTTTTCAACCACCTTGGGCATTGCCCAACACGCGGGAACTGCCTCCCGAAACTTGCTTAAATCCGGAACTCGGACCCCTGAACCTCGAGTTCAGTCAACTCAGCAGAAAAAAGAGTTGACCCTCGACGATGTAGCCACCCCATTTCGATTTTTTGGGGATACTGCCGATGTGCAATGGCTGCCGGATGGGCAGTCATATTTGATCGAAAATCCAGCCGGTGGCGGACTGGCCAAAGTTGATGTGGCAACGGGTCGGATGACACCGTTTCACGATGCCCCACGAATTGCTCAGGGGTTAAAAACCACCGGGCTCGGTGACGGAGAAGCCAATGGCCTGGCATCGCTGAGCAATTGCACGTTCAATGCCGGGTATACAGCGGCTCTTTTTGATTACAAAAATGACCTCTTTGCCTGTGATTTGACCACTGGCAAAGCCATTCGGCTGACGAACTCACCAGATAAAAGCGAACTGGAAGCCAGTTTCAGCCCTGATGGGCAGTGGGTCGCTTTTGTTCGTGATTCCAATCTGTTTGTGGTTTCCGTGGCTGACGGCAAAGAACGCGCCCTCACTCAGGACGGAAGCGAAAAAATCTTCAACGGCTATCTCGATTGGGTGTACGAAGAGGAAGTCTATGGTCGCGGTACCAAACGCGCCTACTGGTGGGCCCCCAACTCATCGGGTCTGGCCTACCTGCGGATTGATGACACCCAGGTGCCGCCCTTTACGGTGATTGATGACCTGGTGCCGGCCCAAAAGATCGAAATCACCAACTATCCCAAAGTCGGCGATCCAAACCCACTGGTCAAACTCGGCGTGGCCAGTGTACAGACTGGAAGCACTCAATGGATGGACCTGTCTGCCTATCAGCCGATTGAATTCCTCATCACCCGTGTCGGCTGGAAACCTGATTCAACCAGCGTGGTGTTTGAAGTTCAGGATCGAATTCAAACCTGGATGGATCTAAACCTGGGCAATGCGCAGTCTGGAAAACTCCAAAAGCTGATACATGAAGAAAGCAAAGCCTGGGTAGACGTGACGGAATTACCGCTTTGGATACCGGATGGCACTTTCTACTGGCTGAGCGACCGCTCTGGATATCGCCACCTCTATCACTTTGGGGCGGATGGCAAACTGATCAATGCCGTGACCAAAGGCAACTGGGATGTGCGCGACTTTCATGGTGTTTCGGCTGATGGATGGGCTTACTTTTCAGGTACTGAACACTCGTCAATTGGGAACGATGTCTATCGCATTCAAACCGACGGCTCGGGACTGCAACGCCTGAGCAACCAGGACGGCACGCATGCGGCCAGCTTCAGTCCGGCGCTGAATGCCTATGTTGATACCTGGAGCAGCCTGACCAAAGCCCCGAAATCACAACTCTTGAGCAATAACGGAACGCTGATTCGCACACTGGCGGAAAATAAAGACAACCCGTTGCGCGAATATAATTTAGGCAGCAGCGAACTGCTCAAAGTTTCCACTCGTGACGGCTTTGAAATGAATGCACTGATGATCAAGCCGCCTGATTTCGACCCGACCAAAAAATACCCGGTGCTGACGCATACCTACGGTGGTCCTGGCTCACCACAGGTTCGGGATTCCTGGATTGGCCGCTGGACGCTCTGGCATCTGTTTATGGCCCAAAAAGGCTATATCGTCTGGATTTGTGATAACCGATCCGCCAGCAACAAAGGTGTGGTCTCAGCCCACCCGGTGTACCGGAATCTGGGCGAACTGGAATTACGCGATTTGGAAGACGGCGTCAGCTACTTGAAAAAACTCCCCTATGTTGACGGGGGACGGATTGGGATCTGGGGTTGGAGTTATGGTGGCTATATGACCGCGTATGCCCTGACGCACAGCACTACCTTTAAGGTTGGTATTGCCGGCGCTCCGGTCACTGACTGGAGAAACTACGATTCAATTTATACCGAGCGGTATATGGGACTTCCCAAGGATAATCCAGAAGGCTACCGCAAAAGCTCGGTGCTCGAAGCGGCTGGAAACCTTCACGGCAAACTGCTGCTGATCCACGGACTGATTGACGACAATGTTCACCCGCAAAACAGTGTGCAGTTGATCGAAGCCTTACAAAAAGCCGGGAAACAATTTGACTTTATGGTGTACCCGGCGTCACGGCACGGTGTTTCCCAACCACATCGAGTCAAACACCTCCAAAAACTGATGACACGGTTCATCACAGAAAATCTTTAAGGAGAAAAAGGACTGAACTTATGAGTGCCTCAATGACAATGCCATCGAATCAAGCTCCGGCAAAGGAGTTTTTTGGACATCCACGGGGCTTATCCGTGCTGTTTTTTACCGAAGTGTGGGAGCGCCTCAGCTACTATGGCATGCGCGCCATTTTGGTACTCTACATGGTTGCTTCCGTTGCAGACGGAGGTCTTGGTTATGACACCAAGAAAGCCGCTTTTGTCTATGGGTTATATACATCATCAGTCTATCTCACAGCCATCCCTGGTGGGTTGATCGCGGATAACTTCCTTGGTGCGAAAATGGCGGTGTTGCTCGGTGGCATCATCATTGCCCTGGGTCAGTTCTCACTGACATTGGGGTCTGAAATGACCTTTTATGGTGGACTCGTTTTGATTGCCATTGGAACCGGTTTATTAAAACCGAATATCAGCGCCATGGTTGGAGCGCTCTATACTCCAGAAGATCGGCGACGAGATTCCGGGTTTTCGATTTTTTACATGGGCATCAACGTTGGGGCGTGGTTGGCACCGTTTGCCTGTGGATTCTTTGCCCAAAGCGAAACATTCAAAGCATTTCTGCGCAGTTCAAATATTGCTCCGAGCACCTGCTGGCGATGGGCCTTTGCGGTGGCCGGATTTGGTATGGTCCTGGGTGTGATTCAATATCTGTTTGGGCAGAAATACCTGGCGACAGTTGGGCATAAACCACACAAAAAAGGTGAGGTAAATCCATCGGCTCAACCCGGTGATGATCGCCCAATCACAGGTGAAGACTATCAACGCCTGGGCGCCGTGGTGATCTTTTGCTTTTTTGCGGCCATGTTCTGGGCGGTATTTGAACAGGCTGGCTCCAGCCTGACTTTGTTTGCCGACAAAATGACCCACAATGTCATTTTGGGCGTGAGTTTTCCATCCAGCTTCTATCAATCAGTCAACCCAAGCTTTATCGTGCTGTTAACACCAGTCTTTGCCTGGCTCTGGATCAAGTGGGGTGATAAACAGCCATCCACCCCAATGAAATTCAGCATCGGGCTGCTGTTTGCTGGGCTTGGGTTCTTAGTCGCCGCATTGGCCACCAATGTTGCCGGCGGCGGTCAGGTTTCAGCCTGGTGGTTGATTGGCGTGTATTTTATTCACACGGTTGGTGAACTGTGCCTGAGCCCCGTTGGACTGAGCACCATGACCAAACTGGCCCATCCGCGCCTGGTCGGAATGGTAATGGGCTTCTGGTTCCTGGGCCCCTGGGCTGGGAACCTGGCCGGAGGACTTATCGCCGGGCACTTTGATTCAAGCGATGCCAGCGCCGTAATTGGCCTGTTCTTGAAGGTCGGGATGTCAGCCGTGGTTGGGGCAATCATTATGGCAGCCCTCTCACCAATCATCCGTAAACTGATGGTTGGGGTGAAGTAAAACTGACCAGCCTTGATAGGGTGAACACCAGGTCAAGAGTGGACTCTTTTCTGGAGGTAACGTATGCCGCAACCACTTCAATATCTAACAGATGCGCAAGGGAACAAAGTGGCAGTCGTCTTGCCTCTGGCTGAATATGGTTCATTGACCGAAGATCTTCTGGAAGATTTGTATCTTGCAAAAATTTCACGTGAGACTGAGGGAGATGAACTGATTCCGTTTGAGCAAGTTATGGCCGAACTCAAATGTATGGATAGCGCGATTAGCGGTTCCAGAAGTGTATCCAACTGATCTGGTTTTGGTTCTTCACAAAAACCAAAGGGCGGTTCACCACTCAGGTGAACCGCCCTTTTTTCTTTGGACTTCGTGATGAAACCCACCCGCTCAGGCAGGCAGTACTGACCTTTATTTTTTAGCTTTGGTTGCTTTGGCCAGCTTTGGTTGGAGCGGGTCGAAGTCGCCCATCTTGATGATGGTCGGAGTCGCTTTCAAAGCGGTCAGGTCTTTTTCAAACACTTTGTAGTCACCAACGAGCACTATCATCGGGGTCGTCACATTCAATTGCCGTTTGGCGAAATCCTGCGCCTGGGCAACCGTCACGGCATTCACCTTGGGAATAAACTCATCCAGGGTCTTGAGGTCCTGCCCAAGGTGGATGGTGGTGGCTACCTGATCCATCACGGCCTGAATGGATTGCAGTTCCTGCACAAAGTCTCCGGTGGTGGCCAGCTTGCGGGTGGCCAGCTCTTCGTCAGCAATTGCTTCGGCCTGAATGCGCTTCATCTCATCCAGAAAAATCTGGACGACTTCAAAGGTGGACTGGGCTTTGGTACTGCACCGGGTCCGGAATAATCCAATCCCTCGACCAGCCACCAGATTGCTCCGGGCGCCATAACTCAAACCACGTTTAATGCGGATTTCCTTGTTCAGGCGAGCCGAATAGCCATCACCCAACACGCTGTTCATCACCAGTCCTTGAAAGTACCGGGGATCAATCTGGGTGATGCCTGGATGTCCAACGCGGACTTCGGTTTGGGCGGCACCTGGTTTATCAATCACCACGCACTGAAGTTGTTTGGCCATGGCTGGTTGCGCCAATCGGACTGATTTCTGGGCTTTACCAGGCTTCCAGGTGCCAAAGGCTTTTTCAGCTCTGGCAAAGGCTTCGTCTGGGGAAATATCGCCGCCAACCACCAGGAAAGAAGTGTTGGGGATATAGTTTTGCTTATAGAAATTGATCACCTGGGCACGGGTCAATTTTTTAAGTGTATCTGGCGTTCCCACCAGGGGCGTCCCAGCCGGGGTCATCCCAAACACAAGGCGGCGCAAGGCAGTGTCAGCCACAAACGACGGCGTGCCATATTCAACCTGCAATTCACCCAGAAGCTGTTCGCGAAGCCGTTCGATTTCCTGGGGTTTGAACGCCGCGTTTTGAACCAGATCAGCCACCAGTTCAAACCCAAGCTGGCTGTGTTCGGTGAGAACGGCTGATGAAATTTCGGCTGATTCATAGGCAGCACTGGCTGAAAGGGTGCCACCGATTGAATCAATTGCCCCGGCAATATCCTGAGCACTTCGGGTTTGGGTTCCCTGATCAAGCATTCGGGCAGTGAAAAAGGCCAATCCGGGCGTTGAGGTCCCTGATGTGACTGAACCAGCTTCAGTGACCAGTTGGAGGGCGACAATCGGCAGGCTGTGATCTTCCACGACATACACCCGAAGCTGATTGGGCAGCGTTTTTGAGACAACCTTTGGAAAAGTGACTGATTTGGGCGGATCCAGTGGCGGGAGCTTTTGATATTGCGCCTGATTGGGTTGAAAAAACCCACCCATTACAACCAGTGCTGGCAGTACCAGACTGAGCAGATACATTTTTTTCATGCGATTCAAGGTTCTCATTTGGCACCTCCGGCGGTTTTGGTCGCTTCGGCAGCCTCGGGTAAGGACACGTAGATCACCGTTCGGTTCTCGGTGGTGAAGTATTTTTTGGCCACGGCCTGAACATCAGCCATGGTCACTGTTTGTAACCGCTCCATATCCGTCAGGGCTCGATTTGGATCGCCAAAAAATGTTGCGGCCCGGCCCAATGCTTCGGCGCGTTCCATCAGGGATTGCCAGCCATTGACCTTTGAGGCCAGCAATTGATTCTTCGCTTTTTGGAGTTCTGATTCAGTCACGCCTGAGGTCTGCAGTTTTTCAATCTCAGCCAGCAAGGATTTTTCACCCTCCGGTAAAGTTTTTTCGGGCGCCAGCGTGGCCACAAAACTGAACAGATTGGGGTGTTCTGAAAAAAATCCGCCCCCATTGGCTTCGGTGGCCAGACCTTGCTGGTAAACCAGCGATTGATAGAGGCGTGAGCTTTGACCGTTTGAGAGAATGGCACCCAACAACCTGAGCGCATAGCTGTCGGGGTGACCATTTCCTGGTGTGTGAAATACAATCCGCACCTGTGGGAGCGGGGCATTTGGGTCCTTATAGGTCAACCGGCGCTCGGCTGTCTGGGGCGGCTCAACCACCGTAATGCGGGAAATCGGCTGTGAACTGGCCGGAATCGGGGTGAAATATTCTTTGATGACGGGAAGGATTGCCGCTGAATCAAAATCTCCGGAAAGCACCAGCGTTGCATTGTTTGGCGCATAAAACGACTGGTGAAACTCATTGACATCCGCCAGCGTCGCCCGGTTCAGATCTTCCATGCTGCCAATGGTCGTGTGCTGGTACGGATGTTTGGTAAACACCGAGGCATACAGGATTTCATCAACCATTCCATAAGGCGCGTTTTCAACTGACTGGCGACGTTCTTCTTTGACAACGTCACGTTCGGATCGGAAATTTTCTTCGGTGACAGCCAACGCCCCCATGCGGTCAGCTTCAGCCCAGAGCAATCGTCGAAGGTGATGTGCTGGGACAATTTCCAAATACACGGTCACATCATCATCAGTAAAGGCGTTGTTCATTCCGCCAACATCTTCCGTCAACCGGTCAATGGATTCACTGGGCAGGTTTTTTGTTCCTTTAAACATTAAATGCTCAAACAGGTGGGCAAACCCGGTGCGTCCGGGGCGCTCGTCCTTTGAGCCAACGTGATACCAGACCTGGATGGCGACCAGTGGTAAGCGGTGGTCTTCGTGCAATACCACTTTCAGACCATTGGGCAATTCCGCCGTTTGAATTTTTAATTTAGGCAGTTTGGTTTGAGCCTGAGCCGGGCTCCATCCCAATCCGGTACTCAACCACAGACATACCAGCGCCAGGAGCGCCAGCATTTTTCGTTTCGGCATACTCTGACAGACCTCATCTCTGAAAATAAAAGTGCAGACGGCACCCGATGCAGGGTAACGAGGAAAATGAAAAATGCAACCCTTTCGCAGACAACTGACGGATCAATCTCAAGATCAGTTGCACAGGGCTCAGTCTTGTGAGTTTTTCGCGGCGGGAGAAACAATTGGGCTGGACTTACAGGTAAGTAAATCCAGCCCAAAAACGACCTGGTATCAGTTTTGATTGAAACGACGGCGCACTTACTGTTTTGGCTTTTGTTTTGAAGGATCCGGCTGAGGTGTGGGTTGTTTCGGTAACTCGGCCTTCCGGACTTCGGTCGGTGCATTTTTACGCGCTTCTCTGATCTTTTCCATATTTTCTCGGGTCTTCATCACCCGACCCTGAGAATCTTTTTGGAGCCCCTCGGTGGGTGTTTTCACCACAATATCGGCTTCTTTGGCAGGCAGCCCAGTTGGCGAGGCAACCACCCCACCTGGCGGTGGTGGCGGTGGAGCAGGCAACGCCTGATTAGGTGCCGCCGGTGCCGGTGGCGGGGTAACAGGTTGTGCCCCCTGGGGTTGAGCCGGTTGCCCGGCTGGGCCACTTGATTGGGTTTCGCTTTTACACCCAACGCCCATCATCAGTACTGAGCAGATCAAAGCCAGTGAGAACAGGTGCATCAAAGAAACAAACGAACGTTTTGAACCACGCATAAGACTTTACTACCTCAAAAAAAAATTCCAATGCCGTTGGCCACCAAACGACTTATGGCTGAACGGTTGCTTTGTGAATAATCACCGCAGTGATCGGTCGGTCGTTACGACCAGTTGGAGCAGTGGCAATTTTATCAACGACATCCATCCCCTCAAGCACACGTCCAAAAATTGTGTAATTGGGTGGGAGTGGATAGGGTTTGTGCATAATGAAAAACTGGCTGCCGTTGGTATTGGGACCACGATTGGCCATCGCCACAATGCCCTGGGCATATCCAGTTTGGTACAGTGGGGAACTGGCATTGATTTCATCATCAAATTCCCCGCCCCAGGCTGACTCACCTCCGGTTCCATTGCCATTTGGATCGCCACCTTGAATCATAAAGCCATTGATGACTCGATGAAAGGTAAGCCCATCATAAAATCCCCGGCTGGTCAGCAATCGGAAATTTTCACAGGTTTTCGGGGCATCCTGGGTGAGAAGCTCAAATCGAATCGTGCCAAAATTGGTTTCAAGTGTCACCTGCGGAGCCGCTACCGGTGTAGGTGCAGGCGCCGGCACTGGTGGTTTGGCGGCGGGCGGTTTGGTGGCAGCCGGCTTGCGCCGGCGGGTGGTGCGCTTTTTCTGACTGGTTTTGGTTGTTTTTTTCCGCGTTTGCTGGCCGGAAACAACCGATGAATCCAACGTGAGACCACCAATGACGACCAGTGCCAGCACCCCGATTACCATCCAGAGTGATCGTCTGCAGTGCAGGCTGGCCGCCAGCCCCCTCACGCCTGTCAGGATTGAACTTCCAATAAACATCACGGTTTAGCCTCCCATTTCAACAACTTTGGCACTCGTGATGATCACTTTTGACAGAGGCATATCATTTGGACCCACTGGCGAGGTGGCAATCGAGTCCACCACATTTTGCCCCTTGGTCACGCGGCCAAAAATTGTGTACCTCGGAGGCAGCGGGTAGTTTTTATGCATAATGAAAAACTGGCTGCCGTTGGTGTTTGGACCACGATTGGCCATGGCTACAATACCGGGCTTATACCCGCCCTGGTAGAGGGGGGAGCTGGGGTTGATTTCATCATCAAAGGTTCCACCCCAGGCTGATTCCCCGCCAGTCCCGTTTCCATTGGGATCTCCGCCCTGGATCATGAACCCGTTGATCACCCGGTGAAAGATCAAATTATTGTAATAGCCCCGGTTAGCCAGTAATCGGAAGTTGTCACAGGCTTTCGGAGCATCATCGGTTAACAATTCAAACTCAATCGTGCCTTTATTGGTTACCAGAGTTGCCAGCAGTTTTTTTCCTGGCTCACTCTGGGCAGGTTTTGTCTCGCCCGATGGGGCAGCAGGGGCCGCGGGGGATTCAGGCTTGGACGGCGCCGTGGGCGTCGCCGGTGATGAAGGAGCTGGCGGAGCTTCGGGTTTGCACCCCTGGGCGAAAAAACCAGCCAGACATAGACACAACACACCAAGGGTCCGAACAAGGGATTTCAGTGAATTCGACATAGATTTTTGGATGAGTCAGTTGAGCTGGGGAACGCCTTTGTGTCTGCCTTGATGTCGCACGACCAGCAAAATGGTTCCCAGTTTGGAAAAATTTCAGGTTAAAACACCAAACCCGCTCTGGCAAAGGATTTGCCGGCGGGCTTGTCAAAAGGCGAACACTCAAGAATTCCTGAATAGACAAAAGTTTATTCGCCGGCAGATCAGGCGTTGACTTCTTCCACGGTGGCCCGCTGGATTGTAACTGGCGTCAATGGCCGGTCACGGTGATCGGTTGGCGTGGTTGCAATCGCATCAACCACATCTTGACCGGCAATCACCCGGCCAAAAATGGTGTAGTTTGGTGGAAGCGCCGCCCGTTTGTGCATGATGAAGAACTGACTGCCGTTGGTGTTGGGTCCCCGATTGGCCATCGCAACGGTTCCTGGTACATACCCGGTTTGATAGATGGCCGAGGAGGGATTGATTTCATCGGCAAAGGTCCTCCCCCAGACCGATTCCCCACCCGCGCCAGTCCCCGTCGGATCACCACCCTGGATCATAAATCCATTGATCACCCGGTGAAAAATAATTCCCTGATAGTACCCGCGATCAGCCAGTAACTTGAAGTTTTCAGTTGTTTTTGGCGCATCCTGGGTTAACAGTTCAAAGCGAATCGTGCCTTTGCTCGTCTCAAGTGTGGCAATCAATTTTGTAGACATGTTGTTTTTCCGTTCAAAATTCAGGGTTTAGGGTTTAGGGTTTTCGAGGAAATACCTTTTGGTTCTTTTGGTTCCTGTGGCGCCACCAGAAAGGCAGTACCAAAAATCAGGCAAACGTAACCCCAAGTTCACGCCCATGGGTAAAGGTTGGCTTCCGACGCTGTTTGATTTGCTTGGTCGCGCTTTGGGAAAGTCCGGTCACTAAAATTGGCATGGCAATCGTCGGGTCACAATAAACCGAGACACTTCGCAATTCCTTGGACGGCTTGGTCCAATTTTCCTTGTCTTCCAGATGGCCGGATATACTGCTGCTCATATAGGGTGATTCTGTAATCACCTGCAAAAAGTATTTGTGGTCACGAATCCGGGAATTGATCACCGAAGCGGTTGAATGAGCCTGTTTGACAAAGTTTGGCGGTGTCCCAGTCCCAAAGAAAGTAGCACCCGTGTTGACCGAACCGGCCAGAATATGGGCCATTTCGACCACATCCTGAATCACATCAAACATAAAGGGTGATTTGCGATCAATTCGGCTGGCCGCAATGCCTCGGGCCAACACTGAATCAACCACCCCGGAACAAAACACCGGGACACGGGCTTTAAACGCCGAGGTCAGAATTCCATCTTCATTGGCAATTTCAGACAACTCATGGCCAAGTAAATGCAGAAATTCACGGGTGGAATAGGGGCGATTTTGTTCGAGTGTATTGATAAAGGACGCCAGCCACTGATCAGCTTCACGGAATTCCTCTTCGCTAATCAGCGTGTCATAGACGCGACCAATCGCCAGATTCTGTAACTCGGCGCTATCCAGGCTGGGGGAACCCAAATAGTGCTGCCGTCCAAGCGTTTCATGGACATCGTGAAAGATGTTGGCACCATTTGAAACCACCACATCAACATACCGGTTGCGAATCAACCAGGCGATGATCCGTCGCATCCCTGCTGCCACCAGCGCTCCAGAAATCCCCAACACAATGGTGGTGTTGTCATCCAACATGTTGAGCCAGATATTATGCGCAATAGCCAGATTGCGGGCCTGAAACGAAGAGGTTTCCATCTTGTTGAGCAGGCCAGCGACACTCCGGTCACGATCAATCTGGACGGGTTGGGTCGGGTGCTTGAGATACGGGGAGGTTTTTGATTTTTTCATCATACGCCGGTTGGAATCAGGATCAGAGAAAGCCGGAAACGGGAAAAGTCAGGCAGGAAGTCGTCATGTTTCCCATTTTTCTGGCTGAGGGGTTGGCAGCAGCAACCAGCTATCCAAGATAGGTATAGTAGTTGATGCTGTTTTCATACTCACGACATAACTTGTCAGCCTCAGATGGAGAGAGGTCTCCAGCTTTGACTTGCTCAGCCGCCAGACGCGAAAAGCTTTCGTGGAGGAAAGAACGCTCATAGCGAGCGGTGGCTGAGGCATCTCCAAGATTGCTCCCCTGAACCACTTTCGTGACCAGATAGCCGCCATCCTGGATCAAAACGTGAGCTTCATTAATGGCTCCAAACAGGTTGTGACCATTTCCCATCACTTCCTGGTAAGCTCCCACCAAAAAAATACCCAGGAAATACGGCTCCCCTTTGAATGGATGCAGTTCCAGGGTTTCCTTCACATCTTTTAAATCAATAAACTTGTCGATGATCCCATCTGAGTCACAGGTAATATCCACCAGGGTGGCGCGTTCGGTGGGACTGGTATTGAGCTTGTGAATCGGCATAATCGGAAACAGTTGCTCAATCGCCCAACTATCAGGAACAGATCGGAAAATCGAAAAGTTACACAAATACTTGGCAGCCAGCATCTGGCTAAGTTCTTCATATTCATCAATAAATGGCTTGTGTTTGTTTTGCTGAGCCAGTTTGACCGTTTTTTCGCAAACTTCCCAAAACAAAATTTCACCTTTGGCGCGATCTTCCAGGCTGATGATGCCAAGATTAAACAAGGTAAACAGTTCGTCTTTGTGCTCAAGCGCGTCGTGGTAATACTCGGTATAGTTCTTTGAGGTGATCCCGGTGCATACATCCTTGAGTTCAAACAAAACCTGGGGATCATCATCGTCAATCTTCACCGAGCCATACTCACCCACAACCGTTTCAATTTCTTCATGGATATTGGTAATGAGCACTGCGTGATAGGCCGAAAGGGCACGCCCGGATTCGGTGATAATGTTTGGCTCTGGAACGTCCTCATCCTCACAAACGCTTTTGATGGTGTAAATAACGTCGTTGGCAAATTCTTGTGGTGTGTAATTGGCTGACGAGTCAGAGCTGGTTTTGCTGCCGTCGTAATCCACCCCCATGCCACCGCCAACGTCCAGATACTTGACGTCAATGTGCATCGCCCGAATCTTGGCATAGACTCGTGCGGCCTCTTTCATTGCGTTTTTGATGCGTTTGATGTTGGTAATCTGCGAACCAATATGAAAATGAAGGAGTTTGAGCTGGTCAATCGAATTGCGGTCACGTAACAACCGGATCACTTCCAGAACTTCACTGGCGGTTAACCCAAACTTGGCCGTTTCACCACCGGAAGTTTCCCATTTCCCGCTTCCTCGGGAATAGAGCTTCACCCGGATGCCAATCATGGGCTTGATGCCGGTTTCTTCAGTCAGTCGCAGGATCGTGTGAAGTTCACCCAGTTTTTCAACCACGATGACCACGTTTTTCCCAATCTTGGTACCGAGAAAGGCCATCCGGATGTAGGCTTCATCCTTGAAGCCATTGCAAATCAGGAGCGATTCCTCAGATTGCTCCAAAGCCAGGGCTGAATACAATTCTGGTTTGCTCCCGACTTCAATCCCAAACCCATAGCGTTTACCACTGCGCAGAAACTCCTCGACGACTTCACGCCGGGGATTCACTTTCATGGGGAAAACACCGAGGTAACGTCCTTTGTAGTCAAATTCTTTAATGGCAGCCTGAAATGAACTGGAGAGTTTGCGGACCTGGTTGGCCAGGATTTGGGGAAAACGGAGCAAGATGGGAGATTTGATGTTACGCCGGGTCAGATCGTCAATCAGTTCCATCACATCTACAGAACGCCGATCTCCCGAACTTGGGCGGACAATGAGATGTCCCTTCTGGTTAATGTCAAAGTAGCCGGCACCCCAGTTTTCTATGCCGTATGTCTGGGCTATCTCTTCAAGTTTAGCTTTCATCTCGTCTCTCTAAGTGGAATATGAGGGGTGTGGAGGGTTGTTCAAAGCCTCTGGCACAAGTCGCGAAATGTAGCAATCTTTTGGAGCAGTGTCAAAAAAATATTTTTCCAGGGCACAACCGGCCAGCCAAATCAAAGGCACACCAAAACACACGTCAACCTCTTTATATACAAATAATTAGAAGAAAGGCCCTGGATTTCTTTTGCCCATTCCGACAGCCCTAAAAAAGTTACTGAGAAGTTGCTTCAAATGCATTTTTCGACTTGACAGCCGTTTTTGAAGAACCAGAACCGGGAAAAGCCGAAAGGGGCGTCAATCGAACAGGCCACTATCGGCGGTTGCCCAGTTCTCTACAGCGTGAAGCTAAATCGAACCACAAGAGTTGGAGTATATCGGGTTCAGGGTTCAGGGTTTGATCCGAAACCGTCGAACTGGCTGGTGACTTATTGAAACTCAACCTGATGGTCTGAATCTGAAATCAATCACACGTGTTCCAATCCAGTGTGAACTGATTTAGTCTTTCCTGATAGAGAGGAGGAGGGAATTTGGCTGACCGGGTCAGTCGCCTTTCTTTCGTTACAACGCCTTATGTGAGTGGGAATGATGATGGTGTTTTTCAATCGAATGGGATGGAAAGGTGACAAATAACTTGCCGTGCTTGATTCCTTTTAAATTCAAGATTGAATCAGCCAGGGCACGGACCCGACTGACACTGCCACGAAGCAACAGCACTTCCATACAATCATGATGGTCAATGTGAACGTGGGTAACTGAAACCACAATATCGTGGTTGGCATGCTGCTTTTCAGCCATCTGGGTCGCGAGATTTCGGGCATGGTGGTCATAGACAAAGGTTAAACTTCCAACAACTTCCTGTTCAGGCTCTGCGCTGCGTGATTCCAGCCGGGCCTGCACCAGCGCATCTCGGATCAAATCACGCAACGATTCAGAGCGGGTGGCATACCCACGAGCGCTGATTAACTGGTCAAATTTTTCAAGCAGTTCGTCTTCGATGCTGACGCCAAATCGGACAAGTTCACCCATAGTTCACCTTATTCGTGCCTGGTTTTTGGTTCTTCATTATTGAAAGAGATTGGGTTCCAAACCCTCAGCCCCAAGCCCTTAGCCCCAGGTTTTACGTCCCAAGCACCGTTGCCAAAATCCCCTGAACCACATCGTTTTGCGCCGCATACCAGACACCAAAGAGAATACTAAACAGGCTGGCGGCAACTTGCAGGACATGGTGGAAACGATTGATCCAGGCCGCACTGAGAATAAAGGGAATTCCAACCAGCCCCGACATCGCCAGCATTCCCCCGATTGACCCGGCACCAAAGACAACCAGATACACTAACCCAAGAACCGGTGAGGGGATCTGGCTCAGTACCAGTAGTGTCAGGGCAGCCGATCCGGCCAGACCATGCGCGGCGCCGACCAGCAATGGTTTTAACCCAATCTGCTTTACAAAATGGAGATGGTGCGCGTGAGCTTGTTCGTGATCAGTGTCAGGATCGTGGAAATGGATGTGTGAGTGCGGTGATCCGTCATGGGTATGGGTATGGATATGAACATCCGACCGTTTTCGGAGTGCTTTGGATAACGCATTGGCGCCAAGCCCAATGATCATCAAAGCCACGCCGAATTCAAGCCAGGGTGAAGCCCAATCCAACCAGGGCGCAATCCGGTCTGGAATAAACATTCGCAGAACCAGCACCAGCAAACCAACCACAACCAGTGAGGTCGAGTGACCAATTCCCCATAATCCGCCAACGATAGCGGCCCGCCCCAGACTTTTGTGTTCACTCACAATGGTTGAAACCGCAACCACATGGTCAGCTTCAGTGGCGTGTTTGAGGCCAAAAACCAGCCCTAATCCCAGGACTCCCAGCGCGCTGAGACCAACCAGGGATGGGCCATGCTCTGGCTCATCAACCTGGGAAGGACTCTGAATCACAGGCGATGCGGATGGACCCGCCAGCGATTTAAAATCTGGGAGTGTTTGAATACAAATGATGATCCCCAGACAGGTGACAACAACCGCACTCAAAACCGGGGTGTAGCGCAAGGCCAGGCGGCTCAGATCAGCGATTGTTCCATTGGTACTTTCTTTTGTTTTCGATTCAAAAAAGCGCCCGGCATACACAAATGCCAGACCAATGACAGTCAAAACACCCGCCAATCCGAAACTAAATGCCAAAACCAGCAGCAACCCATACCCAACTCGATGCAGGGAAATAGCTGAGAGCAATAAAACCAGCGCCGAAGGGCAAGGAAGCAATCCACCCGAAATACCAAGTGCCAGCAAACTGCGCCAGGTCACTGGCTCGTCATCAGCCCCTGGCGGGAGGTGTGAGTGCGTGTGGCCATCGTGGGTATGCACTCCTATGCCATGGTGATGATGAGCGTGTGAATGGTCATGATCGTGATGATCGTGTGAATGATGATCGTGATGGTGATCGTGATGGTGATCGTGTGAATGGCCTGGACCAGCCATGGCCAATCGAGCCCGACTCAAAACCATTCTGAGTCCAACTCCCACGACGATGAGTCCTGAAATTAAACTCAAAATCGGAAACAACCGCTCAGGTAAGATAAATTGCGAGGCAAAAAGGGTTATCATTCCCAGGGCAAAAACGCCAGCAGTATGGGTAATGGTGACTGTGAGTCCAAGAAAAGCAGCGTGGCGGGCAGTTCCCCGCGCTCCGACCAGATATGCCCCAACAACGGCCTTACCATGCCCAGGCGAAAGCGCATGCATCCCGCCTAAAAAAGTCGCGATCAATAAGCCAATCAACGCAATGGTTGGGGTTACTTCAGGAACAGCGATCAGTTCAGCCAGCCGATCACGGGTTTGGACAACTGGTTTTCCTTCACGGGTTTGCAGCGCAGTTGCCTTTGCAGGAATAGCGCCTAAAGTCATTGAAAATTCAGCTATTCGCTCATTGAGCGGTGCCGTAATCAGGTTCTCTGGATAGGCTTTTAATTCGTCGGTTAAGGGTGAACCAAAGGCCGAGCTATTAAAAATTGATACCCCGGTCTCAGGCATCACCACGATCTCACGCCATCCGAGCCGCTCAGTAAAATTTGTGTCTTCAAACCGGAGCTGGTGATTGCCAGAAATCACCCCTGAAAACTTCCCAACCAGATCACATTCAATCCGCAGGGTGGGTAATCCACCACTCCCGGCCTGGAGTACAACTGATTTGGACTGAAACTGAAGCGGGATCCGGGCTCCATCCACGGTGAAAACCAGCCCGGCGAGATATTGCGGGACAACACGCTCCCCATACGCCTTTAACCAGGCGGCTGTTGGCTGCTGGTCCGGTCCTTTGTCAGCCGCCTGAATTTCCTGAAAGGTTGGAATTTCAGCCATATCAATCACATAGCGAATGGTGACTTGCTCGTTACTGACCCGTAGCCGGGCAAAATGATTGATGGTGAAATTACCAAGCGGGTGGGCAGTCACAGGAACAATTGAGCCCAAAAGAATCAAAAAGACACCGAACGTCACCAGAAAACGACTGACATAACTCGACGGACAGGCAGGATAAACCATAATTAACTCAAGGGTTTAAATAGAACAGATTTTATCAACCGCAGCGATTGGGAAAACAGCACACTTTCAAGCAATGAAGGCCATTCAAAAATCAGGAGATATTTTATGGGAACGAAGTACTCTCAAACCGCAGGTGAGGCTTTTCTGATTTTTTTCCCTGAACTCAGGCCGCTTCGGCCAATGCTTTTTGGGCAATGGTGGCCTGGAGTGGATCAAATTTCGGATTGAGTTTTAACGCATCACCAAGGTACTTCCGTGCGGCTGACTTGTTCCCAGCGGCCAGTTCAATCATCCCGGCGTGGTAAAACAACATCGCATCCTGGGTTCCAAGTCGGAGTGCTTGTTGAATTGCCGTTTGAGCTTCAATCACTTTCCGCGCTTTTAGAGCAGTCCAGGCAACGGCATCCGCACCGTAAATATCACGTCGAACTTCAAATTCCTTGACCGCCATGGCGTAGGCTTCGTCAGGCTTGAGATCATGATTGGCATAAAACATCGCCAGGTTGCGATTGTAAACCGCGCCATTGATTGCGGATAAATGACCGATTTTCTCAACCAGTTCATATTGGGCAGCGGCTTCTTTTTCACGACCGGCCAGCTTATATAAATCGCCAAGCGCAGCCACAAACGTGGGATCAGGCAAAATTTTGACAGCCTGTTCATAGTGGGTGATGGCGCCAGTCATATCGCCCCGAGCCGCCAGGACACGCCCGAGAGATGCCAGGGCACGGTAATAGTTGGGAAAGGTCGTCAACGCATCACGGGTATGCTTTTCCGCGTTTTCAAGGTCACCGATGGAAAAGGCAATCTCACCCAATTGCCACCGGCACCAGGCTATATTTTCTCGTGAGAGCGGAATCTGATCCATGGCTTTGGTCAACGCCACGGCCAGGTTTTCCTGGGCTGCCGCCGGTTTGCCATTTAACTGCGCCAGTCGCGCCATGCGAATAAAGGTGCCAACACTGTGGGTTCGACTTTCCAGATTCTTAAATAATTTTCCAGCCTGGTCATATTCACCTAATTCAATTAAGGCTTCACCCAAAATCTGATACGGATAACTTTTATGTGGTTCTAATTCAACGAGTTTTTGGGCGTGCTCACGGGCAAGTTGAAATTCATGTGAAGCACACTCAACCTGGGCCTGCAGCGAAAGTCCGGCGATGTTTTGTTCAACCGGCATGGCCTTGAGCGATGCCTGAGTCGTGCGGCTGGCCAGATCCAGATAGCTTAAATCACCGGTTTCACGCAGTTTTTGCAGGTATCGTTCAGCTAACTTATTAAAGGCAATAAAATCATCAGGATCTTTCTTGACCCGATCTTCTAAAAAACGAATTGCAGAGAGGGTGGCCGCTTCATCATTCATCACTGGCTGGGCAGCCGGAATGAGCGGTTGGGTAGATGAGGGTGGGGCTGAGGCCGTGGTGCAGGCAACTGAGGTACTCAATACTCCCACTATCAGAATCCCGCCAGCCCAATATTTCAATCTGGTTCCAAAGAGCGTCATACAAAAAACCGAATGAAAACTTGCGTTTATTTTGGAAAGAAGAAAGACCACAAAGCGCATAATTGAAAGCTCAACGCTGGTCTTTGTGGTCTTTCTCAAGTTTAACCAATCGAAAAGGAATTAGTTCCGGGTGTTATCATCAACCACACCTGGATCACGTGGCTGCTGGGACGCCCCAAAGAATGGGAACGCGTCACGTAACGGCACATCATTTTTGTTGGCATTGTCGCTCAGGACATTCTGGTTGGCGATAAAGAACAAAATGGTGTCAACCGTATCATCACCAAGGCGGCGGCCATTTGGATAAGCCGCTTCTGGATTGTTACCACCACCTGGGCCACTATTGGCTTTGGCTGGGTCAACCCGGATATAATCACCGCGCTGGAGCACCACGGAAGCCAGAATATTGATATTGGCTTCAGTGGTTCCCAAAGTTTTCAATGAGTTGATGATATCTGCGGCAAACGTCGCGCGGGCATCATCTTCAGGCGTCGCAAAGTTGTAGGAATTTTTCTTGGGGAATGGGATCAATGCCACATTGACGGCGGGGTTGCCCATCCGGTCAATCGTTGTAAAATCACCTTTGCCAACATAGGCGCCGTTTTTAAAGGTCATTTTCACCTGACGTTGGGCAAAAAAGGCAACGCCAATATCTTTCCCGGTCGCTTTGAGAAATGACAACGGAATGCTCAGGGCAATGCCAAGAGTATTATACCCGGCAAAACTATCGCGACCACGCTTCAACAAATCTGGGTTGGCATTTCCAGCAACAGCCGAAGCAAAGAAGCGGTTAAAACCAGGGATGTCAAAGGTAAACGGATCATCAACCACCCCACCAAAGAACGTCACGCCCGAGGTTGGATCAGTCGTAATTTTTGGTTCGGAGGCAGTTGGGCTGAGGTTGGCAGGGGTCGTCTGTGCCTGGAAGGTTCGATTCCCAGGCAGGGTGATGGTGGCGGTTTGTGGTTCGGTACCCGCAGTCCGGCGTTCAGTAAACCGCAGGTCAAAAAACTGATCAGCCTTTACATCGCCGCTGGTTTCCAATGCAAACCGATACCGAACGTTGGGGTCAAAGGCCCCGAAATTGACAGCTTCACCAGGAACGATAAAGCCTTGAATCGTCACGGCAATCACCAGTTTGGTATTGTCATTTGGATCCAGAAAAGCAAAAACGTCATTGATATCGCACGAACGATCTTCATCGGCCAATGGCGCATCACCGTGATCGGCAGCATTAATTTGGGGTGTGGGGATCAACAGTGTTGAAGCAATAAGGAGCAGGGTCAAACTCGTAAACAAAAACTTTCGAAACGAAAAACGATGCATGGGGGTCCTCCTCCGGATTATGTCTCCGGTTGTGAATTCTATACTTCAGGTTGTCAAAATAGAGTCTCGCTTCACAGTTTCAAACTGATTTTCTCAAGGAAGTGTCATCGCATTCACTCAAAAACTGGCGATCAAGTCTTCAGAATAAGGATCAGACACAGGTCCTTGATCAGGAATACAAAAAAGCTTTTTGAAATTTGAAAGGGTGAAAAGTCGGAAGTCCGCTACGGCCCACAAGAATTGTTTGGATTTCACGGAGTGGAAAGTTTGCTCCAAACAACTCTCTGGTAGCAGCTAAGATTGTCAAAATCCAGGATTTTCATTCAAAAATCCGTATCTTCAGTAAATGACTCAATGTGGTGGAACGGGTTTGGTCGAAGAAAACGTGACTGCTGGCGAAGAATGTATCACTTACAAAGTTGTACTCAAGAGATATTTTTCACCAGTTGGCGAAGGAACCCCTTGTTCTGGTTCCAAGGTTACGGCAAAGAGTGACGCAGCTCGCCCTGGATTTGGAACCTGGCCTTCCATTTCAGCTTTTCCACGCTGATCTATTTTAAAAACACCGCCCGAGACAGGTACCCCATCGGCAATAAACCAGAGCTGATAGGCTTTGCCGGGTGGTGGTGGTGGCAGATTATAGACAATCAAAACCGTTCGCCCGGTTTGCGGGTCATAACTGAGCTTGGCCTGGGCAGCAGGTGATTCCTTGGTGCCGAGCAAGCGGGCATTTACGGCTTGAGGAGACGCCAGCCAGGCCGCTTTTTCCCGTTCTTGCAAGAGCTCCCGCTGAACCTGCGCCAGTTGTTGCTGGATCTGGTGTGCCTGTGACTGCTGTCCCCCAAGTTGTTGCCATAATGTCAGGCTGCCACCCGCAAACGAGATAAACCCGATTGAAGCGACGAGGGCCCACCACCTCAGCCACTGACCTCCAACCTGGGGTGGAGCGATGGCCTGTCGGCTGATATCAGGCGAACCACCAGGTCGCCGAAATGGTAGAATTTGAGCCTCAGATTGAATAGCAGTCAGGAGCTGCGAGCGGAGTTCTGACCGCGGGGCAACCGGCTCAGTGGCAAATCCAAGCTCAGCCATCACGTCACGCCAAACAGCGACGGCTTGACGGCATTCATTGCATTCAAGCAGATGCCCTTCAACCTGTCTTGAGTCTTTGCTGTCAAGTGACCCAAGTGTATATAATTCAAGTAATTCTTTGATTTCTTCGTGCTTCATTCCCTAAAAAATGCCAAAAAGAAAAATGGTGATAAAATACTCAGGCAAAGAGTGATCTTGCCTTGAGTTTGTGGGGTTGACAATCAATTTTATAGATTATCGGCAGGAAACCCCGCGATTGATCGCGGATGAATGCCGTCCGATTTTTTGCTTGCGAGTTTCGCCAAATCACAATACGCTTTCTTTTCTTACACGCGACAATCTCCCCGGAGACCCGGTAAGAAATTCGATTTGGTCAAACAGCGGCAGGGCTTGCCGTGAAGCTGCGCGTGGAGGGAACTATGGAGATCCCAATGAAGCGTGAACCTGGGGAATCCTTCACTGGTCACCCCGTTCCTTTGTGTCCGTAACGGCATTGAGTTGTCACACAAGGGAATCCTTGCAATTTATTGCGGGGAGGATGTCAAGTGAGTTGGTGACGGACAATCTTGACGAGCCTGGGAATCCATACTACTTTGCAAGGGTCTTGGGCCATTACGGTTGGTTCTCGCTCATTAGACTTCAATTCATCACATTCTTTTTCTTGTGGCATCATTTTGTGTTCGCATCTCATTCTTAATTCTCAATGCCTGTGCAAGAAAATCACACCGCGCAAGGGGGGTTTATTGTGCCCTCAGCGAATGACAAAGCTGAACTTCGTGCCAAAGAGCAGGGATTTCTGGAACTGATTCGTCAGATTGCCAGAGGCGACCAGGCCGCTCTTGGTCAACTTTATGACACCACACACCGCCAAATTTTCGGGTTTATCCTGCGGATTTTAGGAGATCCTGGAGCGGCTGAAGAAGTGACCCTTGAGGTCTTTATGCAAATCTGGCGGCAAGCCGCCGATTATGACCTGCAACGTGGAACACCAACCGCCTGGATGATGATGATGGCTCGGAGCCGGGCCATTGATCGCTTCCGGTCAGGCGACCAGGAACGACGAAGAGCCGAAGCCTTAGATACAGTGGCCGCCGTCAGATCCAAAGAACGCAGCCCGGAAGAATCCGCCGCCCAGGCTGAACGCCGCCATATTGTCCAGCAGGCACTTTCCTCACTCCCCTCTGAGCAACGGCAATGTATTGAACTGGCTTATTATAGCGGCCTGAGTCACAGCGAAATTGCCGACAAACTCAACCAGCCGCTTGGCACAGTCAAAACACGAATTCGCCTGGCAATGGGTCGCCTTCGTGATGCACTGCAGGTTTTTGAATAGGGGGTGTGCTTGTGGAACCGACAATATATGAAACAACCGATCTGTCTTTGAGCGAATTGAGTTCGCTCTATGTGCTGGGAATGCTCGACGCAACAGAGCAAGCACAGTATGAAGCAGCGTTTCTTGATCACCCGGCTCAGGCCCGGACTGAACTTGCCAGCGCTGAAGCTCACTTAGGTTATCTGGCGTTTGCCGCCCCGCCCTGTGATCCATCACCATCACTTCGTTCACGTCTGATGGATGCCGTTCAGGCTGAGGTCTCTCAGACTTCGCCACCTCCGAAGGCGACAGAAGTACCGGCATCTTTCCGAAAACCAGATTTTATGCCAGAAACAGTGGTGGTTCGTTCAAACGAATTGCCCTGGAAACCCTTTCTTGCTCCGGGATCCGAGGCCAGGCATCTGTACACTGATGCCCACAAACGGGAGATCACCTATCTGGTTCGGGCTCAACAAGGGGTTTCATTTCCTCCGCACCGCCATGCTGATTGTGAGGAATTTTTTATGCTCAAGGGTGAGCTTGAAGTTGATGGAATCGCCTATGCCGCCGGAGATTATGTGCGAGCCGCTGGTGGAAGTGTCCATGGTCCAAATCATGCTCTGAGCGATTGCATGTTTTTACTCAAAGTCTCAATTGATAACCAGATCTTATCTCAAGAAGAATACCAGACTCTTTCTTAATCGTCTGGTTTGCCCTAATCTGTGCATTCCTAACCGCTTATCCTCCCAAAGAGAGTGCCTGGACCCAAGTCATCGTTCAGCATTGCTTTCAACACACATTTTTATTCCTTCATTCTTCATTTGCTGAGGAGAACTTTATGGCTATTGTCCGTCCATTTCGTGCTGTGCGGCCTCCAGTTGACAAGGTGGAGCTTGTCGCCAGCGTTCCATATGATGTGGTAAATACCGAAGAAGCGCGTGCGCTGGCAGCCGGGAATCCCTACAGCCTGCTCCACGTTTCACGCCCTGAGATTGATCTCCCTGAAGAGACTGATATTCATAGTGATGAGGTCTATGCCAAAGGGCTGGAAAATCTCAAGCAACTGGAAGCTGATCTCCCGCTGCTGACTGAAGAAACACCACACCTCTATATTTATCGTCAGATTATGGACGGACGGGCTCAAACCGGCGTCGTCGGATGCTGTGCCGTGGATCAGTATGATAACGACATCATTCGGAAACACGAACGCACACGCAAAGATAAGGAAGATGACCGGACGCGCCACATCATTACCCTCCGCATGCAAACTGGCCCGGTCTTTTTGACCTACCGCAAACAAGATACCATCAATGAGCTGGTCACCCGGTACTGTGCCGAAACGCCGCTTTATGATTTTGTCGCCCCAGATAAGGTGCGGCATACAGTGTGGTCGGTTCCTGACTCTGATGCCCTGGCCGATGCCTTTTCACAGGTACCACAACTCTACATTGCCGACGGTCATCACCGAGCCGCCAGTGCCAGCCGGACTCGGGCTCATTTCCGGGCTGAAAATCAATTCCATACCGGAACGGAAGAATACAACTTCTTTCTCACTGTCATGTTCCCGGATGAACAGTTAAAAATCCTGCCCTATAACCGGGTTGTCAAAGATCTGGCGGGCCGGACACCAGAACAGTTTCTGGCGGCGGTCAAGGAAGTGGTTGAAGTTTCAACCAGTCCATTCCCGGCACCAACCCAGAAATGGACCTTTAGCATGTATTTGCAAGGTCGCTGGTATGGGCTCTATCTCGACACCGACACGATTGACAAAGATGATCCCATCAAATCCCTTGATGTCAGTTTGCTCCAGGATCGCATTTTGGCACCGTTGCTGAACATCGAAGACCCGCGTACGGATAAACGCATTGATTTTGTGGGTGGAATTCGCGGTACAGACGAACTGGAACGCCTGGTCAATGAAGGGAAAGCCGCCGTGGCGTTTTCGATGTACCCGACGTCAATGGACGAATTGATGCGAGTCTCTGATGCCAACGAAGTCATGCCGCCAAAATCAACCTGGTTTGAGCCAAAACTTCGTTCCGGCTTGTTAATGCACCGGATCTAATCAAGATCGCGACCAATGGTGCTTTGGAGTGCGGTGACAAGTCACCGCACTCCAAAGTACTATTTAGATGAATGGTGCTTCCGGCTCCCCAACCTCTTTTAGAGCTTGAATACTCTATGGCCAGGTCCTTCCAAAACGGCATTTTAATCGCCCTTGATAGCGTTGGAATTGACCCGCTTGGCCACACCCGTCCTGAATCAGTCTATGCCGAAAGCGCGTTTTTGTTTCCACCGGCAGCAACGGGACCAGTTGCCAGCCTGCCCAACGCCCCGGTTGCGGGTGTGCTCTATGAAACTGAAGTGACAGATGGCTGCACCCACGGGGCAATTGAATGCGCGCTGACCTACACCACACTCTTTTCAGGAATCAACGCCATCCGTGAACATGGATTGATGCAAGGGCTTGGACTCAAAAATGCGCTTTTAGAGTCACTTATCCGCCAGCAGAATCTTTTTTCTCTGATTCCAGACTCCTGTCTGGCCAATGCTGTTTTTCCGGTTCACCTTCCCTGCTTTGGAAGCTCATACCTTCAAGACATCCTTCCCTCATTCTCCAAACATGAACTTGAAACCAGCGTTCGGTTTCGGCATCAGGCGCTCAAACTGACCAGTCCGGCCAGGCACGGGATGGCTGAACTCTATACCCTGGCTGAAATCAACCAGAATATCTTTGTGTATGCCGCTCAGCAGGCTGGAATCCAGCTCCGCACCTGGCGCGAGGTTCAACAAGGGAAGGCTCTATCGTCATCATTAACCCACGAACTGGAAGCGGAGTTTGACTTTTCAGCCCTTGGACTTCCACCACTTCCGCGACAAACACCAGAGCAGGCCGGTGAAGTACTGGTTTCACTCGCCAGCCAGCATCAATTTACGTTTTACAAGTATCAGATCCCGGACCTGGTCAGTCACACTGGCCAGATTGAGGAAGCCCGGGCGGTGTTTGCCACGATTGAACGCTTTCTCAAGGCAGTACTTGACCGCATTCACCCAGAACAAACCTGCGTAGTCATCACCAGTGACCATGGCCACCTGGAACAGATTGCCTTCACTCGCGGACATCCAAAATCGAAAGTTCCAACCTGGTGTTTTGCGCCAGATGCAATCCACCACCAGCTTGTCTCCCCAACCGCTATTTTTGATTTTTTTGCCAACCGATTTGGTGTCATAACTTCTTCCTATGCCTTGACATAGCCAGATTGGTTTTGTTTGTTTCAACGGCGGAATCATTCCGCAAGCCTTCATCACTGATTTCATTTTCTTCCTGGAGGTTAGATCATCATCCAGTGGGTGGTGTCTAAAAATGTTATGAAAGTACTTGTTGCCGATAAGTTTCCTGATGCAGCCATTGAAGCCCTGCGTGCGGCAGGCTGCGAAGTTCATTATAACGCTGATTTGAAAGAAGATACTCTGGCCGGAGCCGTCAAAGAAACGGGTGCCGAGGTGCTGGTGGTGCGTTCGACCAAGGTCAACGCCGCGGCGCTTTCAGCCGGTTCACTGAGCCTGGTGGTTCGGTCTGGTGCCGGATACAACACCATTGACGTCGCAACGGCCTCAGCGCGAGGGATTTATGTTTCAAATTGCCCTGGAAAAAACTCGATTGCGGTGGCTGAACTCGCTTTTGGGTTGATTCTGGCACTCGACCGGCGAATTCCCGATAACGTCCAGCAATTCCGTGATGGTCAGTGGAACAAGAAAGAATTTAGCAAAGCAAAAGGGATTTTTGGCCAGCGGCTGGGGCTGATCGGTGTTGGCCAGATTGGAAAGGAAATGATCACCCGGGCCAAAGCATTTGGCATGCCGGTGGTGGCCTGGTCGCGCTCACTTACCGAAGAAGCCGCGGCTGAACTTGGTGTCGAACGCAAAAACAGCCCGGCTGAAGTCGCCGCCGCCTGTGACATTCTGAGTGTTCACGTGGCACTCAATGCCGATACCCGAGGCTTGATCAACGAAGAAGTTCTGGCTGGACTCCCCAAAGGTGGAGTGTTTATCAATACCGCACGCGCTGAAGTCGTCAACGAAGCTGCACTGGTGAAAGCCATTACTGAGCGTGGGTTACGGGCCGGAGTTGATGTCTTTACGGGTGAACCAGGTGGTGGCACTGGGACGGTGGAATCTGAATTACGGTCACTGCCAGGAGTCTATGTCACGCACCATGTCGGCGCCTCAACTGATCAGGCCCAGGATGCAACCTCGGCGGAAACCGTTCGGATTATTCTATCCTTTAAAAACACCGGAAAAGTGCCAAATGTGGTCAATCTGGCCAAGCGGACACCTGCCACTCATATGCTGGTAGTACGTCACTTTGACCGTGTTGGCGTGCTGGCACACGTCTTCAATGCGTTAAAACAGGCTGGAATCAATGTTCAGGAAACTGAAAACATTGTGTTTGAAGGTGCTGGCGCGGCAATTGCCCGCATTCATCTTGATCAGGCAACCAGCCAGGCAACCCTCGATGAAATCCGTAGCGGAAATGAAGACATCATTGATCTTTCCCTGCTTACGCTGTAGGACTCAGAGCTAAGGGCTGAAAACTTTGGGCTGAAGAAGCTGGGCTGAAGAAAACGGGCTGAAGAAAACGGGCTCAGGGTGTTAAACCTGTTTTTTTCAGCCCCGAGCTTGCGAGTCTTCAGCCCCAAGCCCTGAGCCCTGGATTTTTCAGCCCCGAGCTTGCGAGTCTTCAGCCCCAAGCCCTGAGCCCTGGTTTTTTCAGCCCCGAGCTTGCGAGTCTTCAGCCCGTTTTCTTCAGCCTGATGTTTTCAACTCCGAGCCCTCATCCCTGATGAGACCAGATACATCTGCAAGAA